>DASSZC010000423.1:0-3041 GCA_035702925.1 Gemmatimonadaceae bacterium
GAGAAGCGGCTGCAGAGGGGACAGCCGCAGCGCTCGTCGAGGGGACGCGGGTCGGCGCGGAACTCCGCGCGCTTCACGTTGACGCGGCCATTGCTCGTGAACGCGGTTCCGTTCCGCCCCATCCGCGTCGGCGCGACGCAGTCGAAGAGGTCGACGCCGCGGCGCACCCCCTCGATCAGGTCCTCGGGGAAGCCCACGCCCATCAGGTAGCGCGGCCGGTCACGGGGGAGCGACTCGTCCATCGTCTCGATCATCGCGTACATGTCGGGCTTCGCCTCCCCCACTGACAGCCCGCCGATCCCGAAGCCGATCCAGTCGCCGACCCCTCCCGCGCGGAGCGCCGCCTCACGGCGCAATGCGGGATGAATTCCCCCCTGCACGACGGGAAAGAGCGCCTGCTCGCCGTACGGCCTTCCCTCGGCGTCGCCGTCGCGGCCGAGTCGCTCGAACTCGGCGCGACAGCGCTCGAGCCAGCGGATGCTGCGCTCGCTCGCGTCGTGCGCGGTGGCTTCGTCGCTCTGCCCCGGGATGACGTGGTCGAACTGCATCATCACGTCGGCGCCGAGGTTGCGCTCGATGCGCATCACCAGCTCGGGGGAGAAGTGCCGGCGCGATCCATCGAGATGGCTCTTGAACTCGACCCCTTCCTCGCTGACGCTGCGCAGGCTCGCCAGGGAGAACACCTGGAAGCCCCCCGAGTCGGTGAGGATCGGCCCGTCCCACCCCATGAACCGGTGCAGGCCGCCGAGCGAGCGAATCAGCTCGTCCCCGGGCCGCAGGTGCAGGTGGTACGCGTTCGAGAGGATCATCTGCGCCCGCATCGTGCGCAGCTCGTTGGGGTCGATCGCCTTCACCGTGGCGAGCGTCCCGACCGGCATGAACGCCGGCGATGCGACGGCGCCGTGGGGCGTCGTGAAAACGCCGGCGCGCGCGGCGCCGGCGGTGCTCTCGACCTCGAAGCTGAATGCTGCGGAAGGACTGGCCAACTCGGTCGGGGCGGACGGTCAGAGGGAGACGGCCGCCCTCCCCGTGACTCCGTACGCGTCGCGCACGCAGGTGTACCGGACGGCCATGTCGTAGCGCGGAGTATACACCTGTTGCGCCTTGTCCCGGAAGCGCGGCGGGAGGAGCGCCGCCAGGTCGGCGACCGTCGCGTCGATGTGCGGGTTGCCGGAGGACTTCACGACCCGCGCCGAGATCTCGTCGTCGAAGACGTCCTGCGATACTCGCACCGCGACGAGCCCGCGCACGACCTCCTGGTCGCCCGCCATCTCCTCGCAGGCGTTGCGGACGAGGGTGTCGACGGTCATTCGCATCTCGTCCTCGGTGATCACACCGCCGACGACGTGGTTGCGGGTGCTGACGATGCCACCGAACGAAGCGCAGGCGGTCAGCGTCGCGATCGACGCGATGGCCGCGAGACGGGCCGCCCGGGGAACGACGCCCCGGGCCGAGAAAGCTCCCACCGACATTTCGTACCCTCCTCGATGCTCGGCGCGATGCGCCGGTCCAGCGCGGTGCCGATGCGGCGCCGCTTCGAGGAGACCCTAATGCAGAACGCGGGCCGCTCGCGCCCGCTTCCGTTCTAGATCTTGAGCGTGGTCAACGCGGTGCCCTTCCCACAGGAGTAGCCGATCGTGATCATCGACGCCCGAAGATCGTCCGTCTGCCCCTCCTGCGGATCGAACTGGAGCCGCGCGCCGAGCCCCCCCCAGACGGTGTTCATCCGCTCGTCGTTGCTCGGCCGGGTGAACTCCATCTTCTGCACGGCGCCGCTCCTGTCGAGGTAGATCCGGGCCCGTGCCTCGCCGGTCGCGTAGTCCGAGGTCCCCATCAGCCGCGGGCACTCGACGCTGAGGATCTGGTCCGACGCGTCGCGGAACTCGTCCTGGTTCAGCCGCGGCTGCCCCGCGGTCGGGAGGTAGTAGGTGGACGTCGACCGGCAGCCGGGGAGGGCGAGCATCGCCGCCGCGACGAGCGCGATGGACAGCGCCCTGCCTGACGTTGCGCGCGCCGCGGAGCCCCCGTCAGATGATGACCATCGCGTCGCCGTACGAATAGAAACGGTATCGTGCATCGATCGCCTCCTGGTATGCGCGCATCGTCAGCTCGTATCCCGCGAAGGCGGCGACGAGCATCACGAGCGTCGATCTCGGAAGATGAAAGTTGGTGATCAGCCTGTCCACCACCCTGAACTTGTACGGCGGGCGGATGAAGATGTCGGTCTCCGCCTCCCCGGGCTGCAGCGTTCCGTCGGGCGCCGCCGCGCTCTCGAGGGCGCGGCAGCTCGTTGTCCCGACCGCCCACACCGCGTTCTTCGACGCACGCGCCGCGGCGATGGTTGCCGCCGCCTCGGCCGGGATCGTGAACCACTCGCTGTGCATCACGTGCGCGGCCGGGTCGTCGGACTCGACCGGCTTGAAGGTCCCGGCACCGACGTGCAGCACGAGCTCCGCCCGCCGCACCCCCTTCGCGCTCAGCGACGCGAGCAGCTCGGGAGTGAAGTGCAGCCCGGCGGTCGGTGCGGCGACCGAGCCCCGCTCGCGCGCGTATACGGTCTGGTAGCGCTCCGCGTCCACGACCTCGTCGGGGCGGTGCATGTACGGGGGGAGGGGGACGTGGCCGAAGCGCTCGATCGCCTCGTCGGCCGGCAGCGCGCCGCTCTCCAGCCTGACGATGCGCGTGCGCCGCTCCGTCGTCTCGAGAATCTCGGCGTCGAACCCCTCGGCGATGTGCACCCGCCGCCCCGGCCGCAGCTTCCCCCCGGGATGGACCATCGCCTCCCAGCGGTCGCCGCCTAACGGCCTGAGGAGGAAGATCTCCGCCGCCCCGCCACTCTTGTCGCGGGTGCCGAGCACCCGCGCACGGAGGACGCGCGTCGCGTTGAGCACGAGCGCGTCCCCCGGCGCGATGTAGTCGACGAGGTCGCGGAAGCGGCGATGCTCGAGCTGCCCGGTGGCGCGGTGGACGACGAGCAGGCGGCTCTCGTCACGACGCTCGGTGGGGCGCTGGGCGATCAGCTCCTCGGGGAGCGCGAAATC
>DASSZC010000309.1:0-2501 GCA_035702925.1 Gemmatimonadaceae bacterium
GATTTCGCGCGCGCGTACGAGACGGTCGTCTACGGGACGGGAGTGTGCGACCAGGAGCGCTACGAGAAGCTGCAGCGGCTCGCGCTTCCGATCGTGCAGTCCGATGGCTGACCGCCTCCTCGACCGGCTGCTCCAGCCGCGCATCGTCTTCGGGACGCTCGCGGTGGTGATCGTCCTCGCCAGCCTGTTCGCGCCTGAAGGGGAGCCTGACGATGCGGCGGGAACGCTCTCGACGCTGAGCTACGAGCCGGGGGGGATGCGCGGATGGTACGAGGGGGCGGGCCGCCTCGGATGGAAGGTGAAGCGGCTCGAGGAGCGCTTCCATGGCTCGCTCGACGAGAACGCGGTGTACGTCGTGCTCTCTCCCGAGATCGAGCCGACCGCATCGGAGGTCGGCGTGCTGCTCGGCGCCGTCAGGCGGGGCGCGGGGCTGATCGTGTCGGCGGAGCGGGGGTCGCCGCTCGCGGACTCGCTGCACCTGTACAGCGATGACTTCCAGTATGTGGGGCATCCGGTGGTCGGGGGAAGGATGCCGGGGGTCAGGGGGGTGTCAGGGGCCAGGGGCCAGGCGTTAGGCACGGCGGACACTGCGAGGGGCGTGACGGACAGCGTTTCTGGCGGCGGCGCGGATAGCGTGCGGCTTTCGGGGATCGACCGGGCGCGGTTGCAGAGGATCGCGGACAGTGTCGCGCGCGCGGACAGTGTGGCGGACGAGGATGACGAGGACGTGGACTTCGGGCCGGTGCTCGGAGACAGCGCTGTCGTGAAGTCGGGGGACGCGGACAGCGCGGCGCGGCGGGTGACGCGGAGGGCGCCGGTGGCGGCGGACATCGCGGCGTACACGCATCACGTCCACCTGGCGCTCACTTCGCTGCGGCCGTATCCCGCCGACACGAGCGCGTTCGTCTCGGTGATGACGATGCACCGGCTGCAGCCGACGATCCGGCCGGCGGTGCTCGGGATGCCGGTGGGAGAGGGGCGGATCGTCGTGGTCGCCGACGCGGGGATCCTCCGCAACTCCCTGCTCTCGCAGCACGACCTGGTGATCCTCCCGCAGCGGCTGCTCGAGTGGACGGCGCCCTCGGTGGCGTCGCCGGTGATCTTCGACGAGTATCATCATGGGCTCGGCAACCATGGCAGCGCGCTGCGGGCGATCCGCGGCGCACTGTTCTCGACGCCGGTCGGGCGCGCCGGGGTGCAGCTCCTGTTCGCCGGGCTGGTGCTCCTCCTCGCGTTAGGCGCGCGGCCGATCGCGGCGCGGGCGCGGATGCGCCTCGAGCGGAGATCCCCGCTCGAGCACGTCGGCGCGCTGTCGCGGGCGTACATGCAGAAGGGTGCGACGCGGCTGGCGGCGCGACGCCTGGTGCGCGGCATCCGCCGCCGGCACGGCGCGGCCGCGCGGAGCAGCGACGACGAAGCATACCTCCGCCGCCTCGCCGAGCGGCACCCGGCACTGGCGCCGTCGGTGGAGCGGCTGGTGAAGGCGACGAAGAATCCTGTTTCCCCGCGCGAGCTGACCGAGCTCGCCGACGACATCGACATGATCGAGAGGACACTGAGCACGTGACGATCCCTGATACCGCCGGCCCGAAGGTCGATGAAATTGCCGACGCCATGCGCCGCGTCCGCGAGGCGGTCGCCTCGCGCGTGATCGGCCAGGACACCGCGATCGACGAGGCGCTCGTCGCCTTCCTCGCCCGCGGCCACGCCCTGATCGAGGGGGTCCCCGGCACCGCGAAGACGCTGATGGTTCGCGCCCTCGCCGGCGCCCTCAACGCGCGCTTCGGCCGGATCCAGTTCACCCCCGACCTGATGCCCGCCGACGTCACCGGGACGAGCATCATCCGCGACGCGGCGAAGGGGTTCGAGTTCCGCCCCGGCCCGGTGTTCACCGACCTCCTCCTCGCCGACGAGATCAACCGCGCGCCGGCGAAGACGCAGGCGGCGCTGCTCGAGGCGATGGCCGAGCGGCAGGTGACCGTCGATGGGACCCCTCACGCGTTAGGCGAGCTGTTCACCGTCTTCGCGACGCAGAACCCTGTCGAGTACGAGGGGACGTTCCCCCTCCCCGAGGCGCAGCTCGACCGCTTCCTCCTCAAGATCCGCGTCGGCTACCCGGCGAAGGAGGCGGAGCTGAAGATGCTCGACGCCTACGCCGACGGCTTCGACGCCGAGCGGACGGCGGACGCGACGCCGGCGCCGGTGCTCGATGAGGCGCAGTGCCGCGCGCTGCGCACCGCGGTGGACGGGGTGCGCGTCGCCCCCGAGGTCCGCGAGTACGTGGCGAACATCGTCCGCGCCACCCGCGACGACCCCGCGCTCACGTTAGGCGGGAGCCCGCGGGCGTCGGTCGCCCTGTTCCGGGCCGGCCGCGCGGCGGCGCTGCTCGCCGGCCGCGACTTCGTCACCCCCGACGACGTGAAGGACTATGCGCTGGCGGTGCTGCGCCACCGCGTGCTGGTCGCGCCGGAGCTCGAGGTCGAGGGGCGCACCGCCGACGA
>DASSZC010000037.1:0-6485 GCA_035702925.1 Gemmatimonadaceae bacterium
GAGGACCGCCGCCCACGCCCACGGGTTCCGGGTGAAGCGCCGCAGCCCGCGCCGCGGCGCACCGGCGCCGTCACCGTTAGGCAGGCGCCCCGCCGCGCCCGGCCAGCGCGCGGCGCCGACGAGCCAGAGCTGGGCGAAGGCGATCGTCAGGAAGGCGTAGCTTCGGCCGCGAGCGAGCGAGTCGCGCGGGTCGGCGCCGCCGCGCGCCGCCCAGCCCTGCGCGCCAGCCATGTACGAGAGCAGCGTCGCCGCCGTTATGAGGATCGAGAGCGCGATCGCGAGGCGGAAGAGCCGCGCCGGGAGGAGCGAGGTCCCCGGCTTTCGCGGGGGGCGGGCCATCGCGCCCGGGGCGGCCGGCTCGAGGGCGAGCGCGAGCGCGGGAGTGGTGTCGGTGGCGAGGTTGAGCCAGAGGATCTGCAGCGGAAGGAGCGGAGCGACCGCGCCGACGAGCCCACCAGCGGCCAGCGTCGCGATCTCGGCGAGGTTGCAGGCGAGGAGATAGAACACGAAGCGCCGCACGTTGTCGAAGATCGCGCGCCCCTCCTCGATCGCGACGCCGATCGTCTCGAAGCGGTCGTTCTCGAGCACGATGTCGGCGGCCTCCTTCGCGACGTCGGTCCCGCGGCCACCCATCGCCACGCCGACATCGGCCTTCCGCAGCGCGGGAGCGTCGTTGACGCCGTCGCCGAGCATGGTGACGATGTCCCCGCGCGCCTGGAGCGCGCTGACGATGCGGAGCTTCGCCTCCGGGCTGACGCGGCTGATCGCGCGAACGCGGCCGATGCGCTCCTGCAGCTCGTCGTCAGGCAGCTCGTCGACATCGGCGCCGTCGAGCGCGGTGCCGCCGCGGGCGAGGAGTCCGAGGTTGCGGGCGACCGCTTCGGCGGTCGCCCGCTGGTCGCCGGTGAGCATCAGGGTGCGGATCCCCGCTCCCTCGAAGCGGGCGATCGTCTCGCGGACACCTGACGCCGGGGGATCGGTCATCCCGACGAAGCCGATGAACGCGAGGTCGTGCATCGCGCGGTCGATCGCGGCGACGCTGCCGACGTCGCCGCCGGCCGGCAGCTCACGCTCGGCGAGGGCGAGCACGCGCAGCCCGCGCCCCGCCAGCACCTCGTTGGCGGCGAGCAGGCGGGCGCGCTCCTCCGGGTGGAGCGCACAGCGGGCGAGCACGCGCGCCGGTGCCCCCTTGACGAAGGCGTGGAGCGAGGCGGCCGCGGTGACGCTACCGTCAGGCCTAACGGGATCGCGAACGGCGACCGGCCGGTGCACCGTCGCCATCAGCATCCGCTCGCTGGAGAAGGGAAGGGTCGCCACCTCCGGCGACGAGTGGGCGAGGGTGGCGCGCGTGACGCCGCCCTTCTCGGCGGCGACGAGCAGCGCGGCCTCGGTCGGATCGCCGCGGGCGATCCATCGCCCCTTCTCCTCGTGGACGTCGGCGCGGTTGGCGAGCACGCAGACCCGGAGGGCGCGGGCGAGCGCGGGGTCGCCGGCGGCGGTCGCCCGCTCGCCGTCGCGCAGCAGCTCGCCGGCCGGGGCGTAGCCCTCACCGGTCACCGCGTATTCACGGCCGGCGACGGCGAGCGCCGTCACCGTCATCTCGCCGACGGTGAGGGTGCCCGTCTTGTCGGTGCAGACCACCGTCGCCTCGCCGATGCTCTCGACGGTCGCGAGGTGACGGACGATCGCGTGGCGGCGCGCCATCCGGCGCACCCCGGCGGCCATCGCGATGGTGACGACGGCGGGCAGCCCCTCGGGCACGGCGGCGATCGCGACGGCGATGATGGTCGCGATCACGGCGGCGAGCCCGACCCCGGACCGCCACTCGACGAGGCCGATGAGGAGGGCGGCGGCGATGGCGATCAGGGCGAGGCGGGTGCCTAACGCGTCGAGCCGCTCCTCGAGCGGGGTCCGCTGCGCGGCGACCCCTCGCGTCAGCGAGCCGACGCGGCCGACCTCTGTCCCCATTCCCGTCGCGACGACGACGGCGCGGGCGACCCCGCTCGCGACGGTCGGCCCCGCGTACACCATCGTCGCGCGGTCGGGGAGCGTCGCCCGCGCGGCCGCCGGCGGACCGGCGCGCTTCGACACCGTTGTCGATTCCCCGGTCAGCGGCGCCTCGACGAGCTGCAGCTCGGTGGCGTGCAGCAGCCGGCCGTCGGCGGGGACGGCCATCCCCTCCTCGAGGACGATCACGTCGCCGGGAACAAGCTCCGCGGCCGGGAGGTCGCGCCGCTTTCCATCGCGCACGACCACCGCGCGCGCGACCTGGAGGGCGAGCAGCGCCTCCATCGCCCGCCGCGCGCGCAGCTCGGTGGTGAAGCCGAGGGTGACGTTGAGAACGAGGACGGCGGCGATGGCGATCGCGTCGGCGAACTGCCCCGTCACCGCGGCGAGCACCGTCGCGACGACGAGGAGCCCGATGACGACGCTCGCGAACTGCCGCCGGAGGATTCGCCACACCGACTCCGGGGGCTCGATCGCGATCCTGTTCGCCCCGAAGCGGGCGAGGCGGGTGGAGGCTTCCCCCGCATCGAGGCCGTTAGGCGTCGCCTCCCACGCACGCAGCACCTCCTCGCTCGGCATCGCGTGCCAGTCGGCGCCCCCACCAGCGAGGGGGGGAGCGGGCACCGCTGGCGCTGGTGCATCGGCGTGGAGTGATTCAGCCACCGATCGTTGCCTCCACTCGGGGTCTTCGAAGATTGTACGCCCTCCGGCGACCTGCTGTCGGGGGTCTCCCGACTGCGTTTTCCCGCCCCGCTGGCAAACATGGGGCAAGAACCCTTGCCTCCGAGGTAGCAGATGGCAACCGAAACGCGCAACACACCGGTGGAGCGGCCGGGCGAGAGCCCGCTGCTGATGGCCGCATCCGGCCGTACCGTGCTCGTCGCCACCGACGACACACCGGCCTCCGCTCCCGCCCTGCGCGTCGCGCTGGCGCTGGCTGACGGAGGAGCGGCCGTTCACGCGCTGCACGTCGTCGACACGCGCTCGGCACCAATGCCCCCGCCCCTCGACATCGCGATCTCCTTCGCCGATGCGACGTACGGCGACGCCTTCCGCGAACAGCGGGAGAAGGAGCTGCGCACCGCGATCTCGGCGACGCTCGGCCGCCCGGTGGAGTGGCCGGCGAACGTCGCCCTCGGCGTCCCCTCCTACGTGATCGTGCGCGAGGCGCGACGATTGAACGCCGACTTCATCGTCCTCGGGCTGCGCCGGCACAACGCGGTGCAGCGCGCGGCCGGCGACGAGACGACGCTGCACGTGATGCGCGCGGCGCCATGCCCGGTGATCGGGGCGACCGAGCCCCTCGCCGGGATGCCGCGGCGCGTCCTCGTCGCGGTGGACTTCAGCCGCGCGAGCCTCGAGGCGGCGCGCGCCGCCGACCATCTCGTCGGGCGGGACGGCACCCTCGTCCTCGCCTACGTCGCGCCGGCCGAGGTGGACGTTCCCGACAACGGCGAGCGGGTGATCCACGAGCTCGGGGTCGACGCGGCGTTCAAGTGGTTCCGGGGGGAGCTCGGCCGCGCACCGGACGCGCCGGTGGAGCAGGTGAAGCTGCGGCGCTGGACGACGGCCCGCGTCGCCGAGGTGCTGCTGTCGTATGCCGAGGGTGCGCGGATCGACATGCTCGCGTTAGGCAGCATGCGCCATGGGCGCGTCGAGCGCTGGATCCTCGGCAGCGTGACGACCGACATCGCGCGCGACGGCAGTCGCCCGATGCTGGTGGTCCCGCCCGATGATCGCGCGAACACGTAACCCGGCGGAGACTCTGGCCTGGAGGGCGAGGTTGGTCATCCTCGCCCTCGTCGTCGCCCTGGTCTGGGCGTGCGCGCCCTACCTCGCCGGGCTGCTCGGCGCGGCGGTGCTCGCCGTCGTCTGTGCCCCCGCGTACCGCCGGCTGCGCGGCACCCTCGGCGGACGGGGGGCGGCGCTCGCTCTCACCGTCGCCGCCGCGGCGCTCATCGTCGCGCCGGCGGTGTGGCTCATCGCGACGGCGATCGAGGAGGCACCCGGCGCCCTGCAGCGCGCGGCGGCGAGCACGACCTTCGCCCGGCTGCGGAGCATCCAGCTTGGCCCCTTCGACATCGGCGCGCAGCTCACCCGCGCCGGGAACGACATCGTCGCGCGGGTCTCGGGGCGCGCGCTCACCCTCTTTGGCGGGATCACGCGGGCGACGCTGAACCTGCTGCTCGCCCTCCTCGGCCTCTACTACCTGCTCCGGTCCGAGGGCGCGCTCTGGGCGCGGGTGCGCCCGATCATCCCCTTCTCGCGGCATGGCGCCGACGCGCTCGGCCAGCGCTTCGTCCGGGTGACCGAGGCGACGCTGCTCGGGATCCTCGTCACCGCCGTCTCGCAGGGGCTCGTCGTCGGGCTGTCGTTCAAGGCGGTCGGGCTGCCTAACGCGCTGGTGTGGGGGGTGGTCACGGCGATGGTGTCGATACTTCCCGTGCTCGGGAGCTCGCTGGTGTGGGGACCAGGAGTGGTCGTGCTCGCGGCGAACAGCCGGTACGGCGCAGCGCTCGCCCTCCTCCTGATCGGGGTGATCGTCGCGTCGAACATCGACAACGTGCTGCTGCCGGTCGTCTACCGGCACGTGTCGGGGCTGCACCCGATGGCGACGCTGGTCGGCGCCTTCTCGGGGATCGAGCTCCTCGGGCTGCCGGGACTCCTCCTCGGTCCGCTCGCGATCGCCTACGCGCTCGAGCTGATCCACCTCTACGAGGAGGAGTACGCCGATCCGTCAGCCGGTGACGACCTTCTCGCGCGAGCGAGTCGAGATGCCGAGCAGCGTGTAGAGCGGGCAGAAGCCGGTTAGCCCGGTCAGCAGCGGGACGATCCCGAACCAGCCGAGCGGGGTCTTCGGTCCGACGAAGACGAGGGCGAGCAGGACGAGCCCGACGATGATCCTCAGGACCTTGTCGGTCTGGCCGATGTTGCGTGTCATGGCGATACCCTGCGTGTGGGTTGTGCCAGCGATCCTGGCGCGCGCATCAACACCCGTGAGATAAGGCACCGGCGCGGAGAGTGGAGTCAGGCGCGCCCGGACCTCAGCGGCCGGCGGGCTCCAGGGCGCGAGCGAGCGCAGCGTCGTGGCGATAGAGATCCGGGTAGAAGCTCACCGAGCCGTCGCCCCGCGCGACCGCGGTCGCATAGACGATGAACACGGCCACCGGCTCGGCGATGCGCACGCGGACGGTGCGATCGCCGTGCATCGCCGCGTCGATCGCCGCCGGTCCCCACTCAGCCTGGTCGCGCAGCACGAGCTCGGCGAGGGCGACGGGATTCTCGATCCGGATGCAGCCATGGCTGAAGTCGCGACGCGTTCGCGCGAAGAGCTCCTGCGCCGGTGTCCCGTGGAGGTAAACGTTGTGGCTGTTGGGGAAGACGAACTTCACCAGCCCTAACGCGTTGATCGCTCCCGGTCGCTGGCGCAGGCGGAGGGTGCCGGCAGCGACGAGATCGAGATTCTCGCCGGTCGGCGGGTATGACCTGGCATCGTCGGCGCCGCCGCGCACGATCTCGAACCTCTCGCTGTCGAAGTACGCCGGCTCGCGCAGGATGCGCGGGACGAGCTCCTTGCGGGCGATGCTCGGAGGCACGTCCCAGAACGGGCGGAAGACCACTTCCTCCATCGTCCCGGTGAAGACCGGTGTCCCATGGCGACCGGCTGCCTGCCCGACGATCACGCTCATCTGCAGCAGCGGATGCGCCGCGGTGCTGTCGTGCTCGAAGACGATGAGCCGGAAGCCGGGGATGTTCACCACCGCGTAGCGTTCCGGTGGAACGTCGGGGAGCCAGCGCCAGCGCTCGAGGGTGAGCTCGAGCTGTTGCACGCGCTGTAGGAGCGGGAAGCGCAGCTGGCGAACGGTCGCGCGGCCGATGACGCCGTCCGGCTCGAGCGAATGCCGCCGCTGGAAGCCCTCGACCGCGGCGACGAGCTCCGGAGTGTAGCGCATGCTGTCGGCGGAGATGCCGCTGTCGCCCGGCGGACGATAGTCGCCGAGGGCGGCGAGAAAGCGCCGCAACGCGGGTGCCGCGCCTAACGCGTCGCCGGGGCGGACGCCGGCAGCGGGAAGCAGCGGCGCACGGACGCTGCTGTCCGCGGCCAGCGCCCGGTAGCGGGCGAGCCCGCGAAGGAGTGCCGCGTAGCCGGCATATCGGGGTTCAGCGGCGGCGATCGCCGCCGCGGGATCGGCGGCCCTGCTGACGGCAATCGTCAGGGCGGCGAGATCGGCGTCGCGGTGGGTCTCGGGAAGATCGAAGCGAAGGGCGCGCGGGTCGACGCGGCCGGCGTGCAGGTGGGCGAGCAGGCGCATGACCGCGCGCGACACCGACACGTCGAAGCGCGCGATGCGCGGTGCGTCGCCCGCCGGCGGGTTCGCGCCGCCGAGCGCGGCCTCCTCCTCGCCTAACGGTGCGGCGTCGTAATCGGCGGGGCGCAGCCCGCGCTCCTCGACGGTGCGGAGCAGGGCGATGACAGC
>DASSZC010000168.1:0-2125 GCA_035702925.1 Gemmatimonadaceae bacterium
CCAGCAGGAGGAGCAGCTGCGCCTGCACCGCCGGTGTCGATTGCGGGAGCCGTCGAGCGATCACCGCGCCGACTTCATCGCCGAGCTTCGCGAGGAGGTTGATGATCTGTCCCTGGCGCCGCTGGTCTTCCGAGTCCTCGAGGGCGTCGGCGAGCGCGTTGGCCGCGCCGAGTCCGACGCGCGCCACGAGGCGGTCGAGCGATTGCCAATCGGGCTGCGGCTCGCTGATCAGCGCGCGAACGCGCTCGGGGGTCGCTACCCGCTCCCAGATCCGCTGCGCGACAGTGGGTCGCGGCCCGCGCTCGAGCATCCCGATCAGCACCGGTAGCTGCCGCTTCTCGATCATCGTTTCGATCGCGCGCCAGGTCGAATCTCCGGCGACGCCGATCTTGAGCGCCATCTGCACCAGCCGCTGCTCCTCGACCGGGAATGCCGCGGCGGCTGTCGTATCGAGACGCGGGCGCGCCTTCGACATCCCCTCGAGCACCGAGCGATAGGCATCGGGGTTCGGATCTTCCAGCGTCCATTGCCCGACGAGCATCCGCACGTTCTCCCGGAGCGCCGCATCCGCGTCGACGCGACGTTCGGCGGCGCCACGCTCGGCGTGTACCGCGAGCTTCGAGAGCAGGCGCAGCATCGAATGCGAGATCGTCTGGTGCGAGACGTCGGCGGCCGCGCGCAGCAGCTCGATCACCGCATCGACCGCCATCCCCTGCGTCGCGTCGAGCACGAACTTCTGTCGCTGGCCGACGTCGTTGCCCATCTCGAGCAGGTTGCGAAGCGTCTCCGGGCGGATGGTACCGAGCAGCCTGGACACCCGGCTCCGCAGCGCGACGGCATCGCGCCCATCCGCGGTACGGAGCTCGTCGGCGATCTGCAGCAGGTAGCCGACGATCACCTGGTCATATGCCTCTTCACGATGGTGCTCGTCGATCGCCTGGGCGACGGCGGCTGGATCGGCAGCCGCGGCTTCCGCGCTCTCCGCGGCGGCAGCACTCTCCGGAAGGTCGGCGCCTTGGGCATCGCCGCTCTCCTCCGCGACCTCAGCGCTCTCGACCGGCGCGGGCTTCGACACCCTCGCTCGCGTTTCGGCGCCGCCGCGGCCGGCGAGCGCGGCGCGAGCGAGACCGACCCATAATCGCGCCGCTCTCGCGCCATCAGCCCGTGTTTTCGCGCCAGCGAGCTGCAGATCGGCGCTCGATTCTTCCTCGCCGAGCAACTCGAGATTCTCGTAGGCGAGAGGGTACAGGCGGATGTTCGCCCACTGCGGAACGTTCTCGATCGGCTGGAGGCCGAGGGGGAGGGCGTCCTTCCCCTGGTCGATCCCGACGATCACGAGGAATTCGCGGAGCTCAGCCGGGGTGACCTGGCGGTTGATCTTCACCGCGCCGAGGTGGTGGTGATGGAGTCGCTCGGCGAGCTCGCGCAGCACCGCGTGCGTCTCTTCGGTTGCGACCCCCTCGATCACCAGCTGGCTGCGCGCGACCCCGAGCGAGAGGGAGTCGCGCCGCTCGAGCAGTGGACGCAGTCGCCGCTCCAGTCGTTCGACCGTCGTGGCCAGCATCGGATGTCCTGCCGGGTAGATCGCGAATTTCTGCAGCGCGATCGAGAGCTCGATCAGAAAGTCGATCAGCTCGCGCGGCAGCGTTCCGCGTTCTGGCAGCGGGGCATTCTCGGCGGACAAAGCGAAGGCTCGGCTGGTTCGGGACCGGGGACGCGAACGGGGCCACGCGCCGGACCGGCGGTGGCTGGCATGTGCGTTGCCCTTCTCATAGATGGACGCGCATCCCGCGCGACTCGACACGGAGAACCAGCGATGGCCGATCAGCAGCAGGGGAAGGGACGCCCGACGGGCGCCGGGAGCGAGGCTTCGGAGGGGATTCACGGGGCCAACGAGGAGCGCGGCGAGGGGGCGAAGACCAGCGTCTCCGCGGACCGCTCGGCCGCCGACCGGAAGAAGGGCTCGGAGCCCCTCGACGAGGCCGATCGCAGCAACGAGCACCGCAGCGGCTATGGCGGGAGCGGCGGGGCGCCGGTGACCAGCTCCGACCAGCGCGAGGATACCGGCGAAAAGCGGTAAGGCGGGCGGGTCCAGCGGAGGACGTTGGTGCCACACGTCACCAAC
>DASSZC010000129.1:0-2653 GCA_035702925.1 Gemmatimonadaceae bacterium
GCTGCACGGGATGCTCCGCGTCCGCGGCTTCACCCAGGACGACGCCCACGTCTTCTGCACCAGGGAGCAGATCGACAACGAGATCGCGCGGCTGCTCGACCTCGTCGACGAGATGCTGAAGACCTTCGGCTACCCGTACACCATCGAGCTCTCGACCCGCCCGGAGAAGGCGTTAGGCGAGCCGGAACAGTGGAAGTGGGCGGAGGAGAAGCTCGCCGAAGTGCTGAAGGGGCGCGGCCAGGAGTACACCATCGACGAGGGAGGCGGCGCCTTCTACGGCCCGAAGCTCGACTTCAAGCTCATCGACGCCATCGGCCGCAAGTGGCAGGGCCCGACCGTGCAGCTCGACTTCAACCTCCCCGAGCGCTTCAACCTCGAGTACATCGGCGACGACAACGCCCGTCACCGCCCCTTCATGCTCCACCGCGTCCTCGTCGGCAGCATGGAGCGGTTCGTCGGCGGGTTGATCGAGCACTACGCGGGTGCCTTCCCGGTCTGGCTCGCGCCTGAACAGGTGCGCGTGATCCCGATCGGCGACGACGTGACCAACGCCGCCGCCGCCGCGACCGACATGATGAAGGCCGCCGGCCTCCGCGCGCACCTCGACGCGCGCCACGAGACGCTGAAGTACCGGATCCGTGAGGGGGAAGTGATGAAGGTCCCCTACATGGCGGTGATCGGGGCCCGCGAAGCGGAGCAGGGCACCGTCGCCGTCCGCGCCCGCGGCGCCGCCGGCAACAAGCAGGACGTCATGCCCCTGGCGGACTTCATCGCGAAGGTGGTGAAGGAGAAGGAGACCCGCGCCGTCGCGGGCTGAGGTAGGCGAGCGCGCCTGACGATCTCGCGCCGTCGCCGAACTTCTCGCGTCCCGACTGGCCGGTTCAGGCGGCGAGTCTTAACGGTTGAACTGCAATCAAATCGGATCACATCGGATTACACGGATCGCGCCTCGGGCGAGCGGAGCGCCGTACGCCAGACGGAGTGATCTGTGTGATCCGCCTTGATCCGTGAAATCGTCGTTCAGACTGTTACGACCGTACCGGCCGAGTGGCCAGTCGCCGCGCTCGCCGAGGGGGCGCTGCGCGCAGCCGGCCGTCCGGCGCGCTGGACGTGGGCCGCCGCTGCCGACCCAGGCCGAAGTCGACGGAATGTCGGCGGCCTCGCTCACCACGAAAAAGGCGCTGCGAAGCAGTAGCGCGCGCTGCCCTACTTGAACTGCGCGAACCCGACCGCGTTCCCTCCCGGCTCGCGCACGTACAGCTCGGTGCTGCCGTAGAAGGTGTCGTGGCGCGGCTTCAGCACCGGCGCCCCGGCCATCGCCCGCTCGACCTCTTCGATGTCGTCCACCGTTATGAAAAGTGTCACCGAGTGACCGGTGAGCTCCTTCGCCAGCGCTGGCGCATCGGCGACGACGCTCGCGCGCGTCTGGTACATCACCTCGATCCCGTCGCGATCGGCGCTGGCGAAGATCAGCGAGCCGTCTTCGGCGGGAACGCTGTTGCGCACCGTGAAGCCGAGCCGCTCCACCCAGAACGCGATCCCCGGCTCCACCCGGTCGACGACCATCACCGGCGTGAGCTGCTTCAGTCCAATGGCCATGTTGAAATCCCTCGAGTGGAGGTGATTACAGCCGATACCGGTAGCTCGCCTTGAGGAAGAATCCATCCGAGACGCGGTGCATCGCATCGCGCGACAGCGCGAACGCGTTAGGCTCGGTGAGCGACGCGCCGTAGCCGAAGAAGAACACCGTTCCCGGCGTCGGCTTGTAGGAGAAGAGCAGGTCGTTGCGGAAGTCGTTCGTCAGCAGCGCGGCCGAGGGCCCGAAGCGCGCGATCCCGAGCGGCGAGGCGATGAGCGGCAGCCCGGTGCGCTGGTCGACGAGCGCGGTACGGTCCTGCGAGACGTACTGCCCGATGTAGCGGACGAAGATCGCGCGCGCGAGCTGGTACTCCGTCTTGATGCGCGGGATCGTCGCCGTCGAGTAGCGGCTGCCATCGCGCTCGCGAGCGATCCGCTGGTGGACGACGCTCGCTTCGACACGCAGCGACGCGTTAGGGTGCCACGACGCCTCGAGCTCCGCGGTCCGCGCCCGCCCGCGGGCCGCCTCGGCGAAGATCACCCCCTGGCCGTACCCGAGCTCGGCCTCCAGTGTCAACGCGCGGTTCGGGGTGCTTCCCCCGACCGTCCCGCTCCACAGTCCGTAGATGCCATGGGGCGACGCGACCGGCAGGGTGTCCACCCCTTGCACGTAACGGTACCCGCTGTAGGCCCGCGGCTCGAAGCGCTGGTACGAGTTGGCGACGTTCGCGCGCAGCACCCACCCGCCGCGGATGTTCGCCGTCAGGTTGTCGGCGTACGATCCCTCGAAGGTGCTGCCGCGCGGGAACTCGTCGTAGAGCCAGAGGGGGCTGACGAGGACGAAGGTCGTCAGCTGCTCGAGCTTCGCCTTCGGCTTGCCGTACCAGCTGAACCGGTTCGCCAGCCGGCTGTCGACGATCCCCGTGCGCGGGACGAAGCCGCTCCGCGTCTCGAACTCCGGCGTGATCCCCTGCAGCGAGTAGTGATTCCCGTACGAGCGCCCGGTGCGGTCGGCGAACACGATGTCCCAGAGGCCGCCGTTGCGCGCACCGCTCGAGTCCCGCGTCCACGAGCC
>DASSZC010000465.1:0-4067 GCA_035702925.1 Gemmatimonadaceae bacterium
CGACGCGAACGGGGGTGGCGCGGGTCCGCCGTGAGGGGAGCGGGGCCCCACCCGATCCGCGCGAGGGGGCGCCATCAGAGGACTACGGGCCCCCACCGGGGATGAACGACGCCCCCCCTCCCGACGAGCCGGGGTTCCAGGAGCAGTTCCAGCGCCGACCCTTCAAGCCGCGCAGCGGCGACCGCCGGCGCGGGTGGAACCAGCCCGAGGAAAGACCGTCGATCCGCGGGTGGGGACGCACCTCGCAGCCTGGCGCGCTCACCGAGCGTGAGCTGCTGCGTGCGTTGATGCACCAGCGAGGGAGCGCCGACGTGATTGCCGAGCGAATCGGGGTGGATGGCTTTCGCGTCCCGGCGTATGGACGCATCTTCAACATGCTGATGCAGGCCGGTGAAGATGCAACGATCGAGACGATCGCCGCCGGCCTCGATGAGGAAGCGGTCCGGGTGCTGCAGGAAGAAGTGCTCGTCGACCCTGAGTCGGTCGGCGATCCTGCCACGACCATCACGCAGGCGCTGAACGGGCTCCGCATCCGCGAGATCGACGAGGAGATGGAAGCGATCGAGCGCCAGCGGTCGATCGCGGCCGAGGAGGAGAAGGACGCGCTGAATGCACGCGCGAAGAAGCTGCGCGACGAGAAGCGCGCGCTTGGCGGGAAGAGTTTTCGAACACAGGGATTTCGAAAGCGGCGAGCCTGAACGGCGGTGGAGGGGCTCGAACGCAATGACCGACACTAGGAGGTTGGTGTGCATCCGGACGTGATCGCGCTGGTAGCGTTGGAAGGAGAGGATTCAGCGGTCGAGGCGCTCGAGGCCCGGCTGCGGTCGCTCGAGCCGCGCTTGCAGGAGCTGGAGCGCACGCGCGAAGTCGCGGCGACAACGCTCGAGCGCGCGAAGAACACCCTCGCCTCGGAGCAGGAGAAGCTGCGCGAGTCGAAGGCGCGCTCGGCATCGAGCCGCACGCTGCAGGAGCGGAACCAGAAGCAGCTCGACGGGATCACCAACGTCCGGGAAGCGACGGCGGCGAGCGCACAGCTCGACCAGTCGCGCAAGATCGCGGGCGACGCCGAGAGCGAGACGCTGCGCATCATCGCGCGCGTCGACGACGCCCAGAGCCGGCTGACGCAGGCCGAGAACGCGATGGCCGACATCGAGGCGTCGCAGGAGACCGAGCGTTCGGCGATCGCCGGCGAGCGGCACACCATCGAGACCGACCTGCGGCATGCGCGCATGAAGCGCGAGGGGTCGGCGAAGCGCGTCAGCCAGCCACTGCTCGGCAAGTACGAGAAGGTGCGCCGCCGCCGGCGCGGGCAGTCGGTGTTTCCGCTCGTGAACGGCGCGTGCGGGAGCTGCGACACGAAGCTTCCCGTCCAGCGCCGGCTGGAGATGCAGCGCACCGGCGCGATCGAGATGTGCGAGGCGTGCGGGGTGATGATCTACTCGCCCGCGCCCGAGCCGGTCGCGGAAAAAGTCTGATTGGAGTAGCGGCGGAGCGATGCTTGTAGCGGCCCCGCGCCGCCGGTAGCTTGCGGTGGTGACCGTCTCCGCCGCTCCGCTCGCCCCCTCCGGCCCCGGCACCCGTCCGCGGCCGCGGTGGCTCTCCCCGCCGACCGTCGACGAGGCAGCCGTCGCCACCCTCGCCGACGCGCTCAAGCTCCCCCCGGTGATCTGCCGGCTCCTCGTCGCGCGCGGCTACGTCTCGCCCGACGAGGCGAAGCGCTACCTGCGCCCGCGGCTCGAGCAGCGGCACGAGCCGTCGACGATGCTCGACCTCGATCGCGCGGTCGAGCGGCTGGTGCGCGCGGTGCGCGAGCGCGAGACGATCATGATCCACGGCGATTACGACGTCGACGGAATCTGCTCGACGACGATCATGGTGAAGGCGCTGCGCGAGCTCGGCGCGACGGCGGTCCCCTTCATCCCGCACCGCGTCACCGACGGCTACGACCTGTCGATGGCCGGCGTGCGCGCGGCGATCGAGGCGGGAGCCACGGTGGTGGTGACCTGCGACTGCGGGACGAGCGCGCGCGAGCCGGTGGGGGCGCTCTGCCGCGCCGGGATCGACGTGATCGTCAGCGACCATCACCTGCCCGGGGGCGCGCTCCCCGACTGCCTCGCCGTGCTCAACCCGAAGCGCGAGGGGTGCGAGTACCCGGACAAGAACCTGGCCGCGGTCGGGATCGCGTTCAAGCTGGCGCTCGCCGTCACCCGCGCCTGCCGGGGGAACGAGGCACCGGTGATGGCGATGCTCGATTTGGTAGCACTTGCTACTATTGCCGACATCGCCCCCCTGCGCGGGGAGAACCGGGTGATGGTCCGCTACGGGCTGAAGATGCTGGCCGAGACGCGGAACGTCGGGTTGCGGGCACTGGTGCGGGCGGCGGGGCTGGATGGGAAGGCGCTCAACGCCGGGCGCGTCGGCTTCATCCTCGCGCCGCGGCTGAACGCGGTCGGGCGGCTCGGCCACGCGCTGCGCGGGGTCGAGCTGCTGATGGCGACGACGGAGTCCGAGGCGAACGGGATCGCCCGCGAGCTCGAGGAGCTGAATCGCGAGCGGCAGGAGATCGACCGGGCGACGCTGGCGCAGGCGCGCGCGCAGGTCGCGCGGCTCGACCTCGATGCGACCTACGGCCTCGTGCTCGCCGGCCAGGGATGGCACCCGGGGGTGATCGGGATCGTCGCCTCGCGGATCGTCGAGGACACCGGCCGGCCGGCGGTGCTGATCGCGCTCGACGACGAGGGGCACGGCAAGGGGAGCGGGCGATCGATCCCCGCCTTCGACCTCCACGCCGCGTTAGGCGCCTGCGCCGGGCACCTCGTCCGCTTCGGCGGCCACCGCTCGGCGGCCGGGGTGACGATCGACGGCGACAAGGTCGCCGGGTTCGCGCGCGCCTTCAACGAAGTCGCCCGCGCCCAGCTCCTCCCCGACGACCTCGTTCCCGAGCTGCGGATCGACATCGAGATGCCGTTAGGCGAGGCGAGCGAGGAGCTCGAGGCGCTCCTCCGCCACTTCGAGCCCTTCGGGATCGGCAACGCGACGCCGGTGCTCGTCTCGCGCGGTGTCCGCATCGCCTCGCGCCCGCGGGTGCTGAAGGGGGACGGGCTGAAGGTGACGCTCGAGCAGGACGGGGCGACGATCGACGCGATCGGCTGGGGGATGGCCTGGCACGCGCCGTCGCTGAGCGAGGGGACGACCGTCGACGTCGCCTACCGCCTCGAGCGCGACGACTACCGGGGCGAGCACACGCTGCAGGCGCGCCTGGCCGACATCCGCCGTTAGGCAGTGCGCATCGTCGCCGGGGAATGGCGCGGCCGCCGGATCAAGGCGCCCGATGATGACCGCGTCCGGCCGACCGCCGACCGCGTGCGCGAAGCGTGGATGAGCATCATCGGCTCGGAGATCGTCGACGCCCGCGTCCTCGACCTCTTCGCCGGCTCCGGCGCGCTCGGCCTCGAGGCACTCTCGCGCGGCGCCGCGATCGCCGAGTTCGTCGACGTCAGCACGCGCAGCCTGCGCGCCCTGCGGGAGAACGCCGAGATGCTCGGCGCCGGCGATCGGGCGATCCTTCATCGCGGCGACGCGGTGCGGTTCGCGTCGAAGCTGGCCGCCGGCGCGTTCGACGTCGCGTTCGCCGACCCGCCGTACAAGCTGGGGCTCGCGGCGGAGATCGCATCGCTGTGGGTCGCGGTGCCGTTCGCGGAGGTGCTGGGGGTTGAGCATGGGGCGCACGAGGAGATGCCTGCTGGCGGGGAGATGCGGAGGTACGGGGGGACGGCGATAACGTTCTACCGGGGGTGAGGCGGGGGCGGGCGTGATGCATGGAAGTCTCGAAACGTCCGGATGCATGGAAGTCTCGAAACGTCCGGATGCATGGAAGTCTCGAAACGTCCGGATGCATGGAAGTCTCGAAACGGCCCGATGCAGGGAAGTCTCGAAACGGCCCCGATGCAGGGAAGTCTCGAAACGTCCCCGATGCATGGGACAGAAATCGCCCTGCCAGGGGGGTCAGGAACGGCGGAACGTCGTCACGAGTCACGCAGTGTCGAGACTTCCATGCATCAGGCAGT
>DASSZC010000282.1:0-2975 GCA_035702925.1 Gemmatimonadaceae bacterium
CGAGTCCAGCGCGAACAACAGGTCGGTCGAGCCGATCGCGATGAGCACGAGGAACAGGGGCGTGAACACGCGCCGCCCCTCGAGTCGGGTGACCAGCTTGCCTCCGTCGTAGCTGTCGGTGAACGGCAGCCGCCTGCGAGCGAAGATCACGAGAGCGTTGTCGTCGACCGTCGGGTCTTGATCGCGGTGGCGGAACAGCTGGATCGCCGTGGCGAGGAGTAACAGCCCGAAGACGAGGAACGTGAATGAGAAGGCGTCGAGCAGCGCCGCGCCGAGGGCGATGAAGATGACGCGCAGCACAAGCGCGAGCACGATCCCGACGAGCAGCACCTTCTGTTGGTGCGCGGCCGGGACGGCGAAGGTGGTCACGATGACCACGAAGACGAACAGGTTGTCGACCGACAGGCTCTTCTCGACGATGTAGCCCGCGAAGTACTCGCCTCCGAAACCCCAGCCGGCGATGGAGGCGAACACGAGCCCGAACCCGATCGCAACGGCGATGTAGAAGACCGACCAGAGCGTCGCTTCGCGGAAGCCGACTTCGTGTGGCCGTCTGACCGCGAGGGTGAGGTCGAGCGCCAACAGCGCAAGAACGAGGCCGACCGTCACCGACCAGCCGGCGAGCGTCACGTCGAGCATCACACGCGCGCGCGAAGCGGATGGTCGGTCTCCACGAGGACGAGGATGGCAGCCGCACGCGCCCGAGAGGATTCGAACCTCTGACCTTCGGTTCCGGAGACGCGCGCCCTTCCGCTACGGCACGGGCTGTGCTCCCCGGATGCGACCACGATGCGACCGTCAACACCGGCGGCAGCGGTCCGCGCAAATGGACAAGGCACTGGAGCGCCGGCGCGTCGATCGGGACGCCTCGGGACTCGGATGCTGAGAGCTCAGCCGAGCCCGTACTGCTCGCGCACGTACGGCAGCAGCCCGCGGGGCTCGAGACGCTCGAGCGGCGCACGGAATATGACCTGCACCAGGCCCGGATGGGCCAGCTGAGCACCGATGGATCTGGCTTCGACATGGTGCTCGCCGTCTATCGCGGCAACAACCTCTCGTCCCGCTCGAGCGCGCCGCCTATTTCAACGATGACGGAACGCGAGGACAATCGCGAGTCAAGTGACATGGAGGGCCACCGCGGGCACGTTCCACAGGATCGCCATCGACGACTTCAAGAGGGCGCATGCGCCGGGATGCGGCGATGCAGTCTGACGCTGTCGCGAGCCGGATGATCATTCCGCTTGCCGTCGCGGCGGCGCTCGCGGTCACTTTGCTCGTGCCCGCCGCGACCGACCGCGCGCCGACCGCCCCGGTCGAGAAGACGCTCTATCACGACGCTCCAAGCGGCATGTACCTGCTCGAGAGTGGCTGGTCCACGCGGCCGGATCCCCGCGGAGTCGGCTTGCGGCAGCGATGGCAGGACGCGACGGCAACCGCGGGATTCCGCCCGGTCGCCGTGCCGAACGCCTTCAACGCCGGTGATCTGAGCAGGAGCAGCTTTCGGGGCCGTGTCCAGTGGTACCGGGTGCACTTCACGCTTCCGGAAGCGCCGGATGCACTCGCATGGCGAGTGCGCTTCGAGTCGGTGAACATCGACGCGACCGTTTGGCTGAACGGCGCACTCATCGGACACCATCGCGGTGCCTACCTGCCTTTCGAGTTCGACCTGCGCGGCATCAAATCCGGCATGAACGAGATTGCCGTACGGGTCGACAGCCGGGGTCGAGCATCTGATCTACCGCCGGCGAACCGCAAGCGTGGCTGGTGGAACTTCGGGGGCATCCTGCGCGAGGTCTACCTGCGCAAGATCGGCACGTTCGACGTGAGCGCGCCTCAGGTGACCGCGACGCCCGGTCACCCCGCAACCGTTGACCTTCGGGCGCAGGCACGCAACGCGGCCGCAGCCGGCTCGTTGGGCTACGAGATCAGCGTCACGGGGCCCGGCGGCTTCTCGCTGATCCGTCACGGCAACGCCGGTCGCGTCGAAGCGGGTGCGAACGCGCAGATCCACGAATCGTTTTCGATCCCGGATGCTCGCCTGTGGTCACCATCGGACCCCGCGCTCTACGAGCTCTCGCTGCGCGTCACCGGGGGACAAGTGACACCTGTGACTTTCGGGGTTCGCAGCTGGTCGCTCTCGCGCGACGGGCACCTCCTCCTCAACGGACAGCGGATCTTGTTGCGCGGGGCGAGCTTCCACGAGCAGACAGCGCAGCACGGCGCCGCTCTGACGCCGCCGAACCGCAGCGAGATCGTGCGCGAGCTACAGGCGATCGGAGCCAACTTCGCGCGGCAGCACTACCCACCGCACCCTGCGCTGCTCGAGGCCTTCGACCGCACTGGGATCGTCTTCTGGGAGCAGATCCCCGTCTGGCGGGTTCGCGATCGGCAGTTGCGTCGGGCCGCATTTCGCGATACCGCGCTCGCGGACTTGCGAGAGGCGATCTTGCGCGACCGCAACCACGCGTCGGTCGCCGCCTGGAGCGTTTCGAACGAGACGCTGCGCGGCGGCGCGGGCGAGCGCGCGTACTTCCACGCCGCGCGGGTCCTGCAGGCCCGACTCGATCCAACGCGGTTGCTCGCCGCGGACAAGTCGCTGCGACCGCTCGGCGATATCCCCTCGTCGTATCGCCTTCTCGACGCGATCGGGCTGAACGAGTATGTGGGCTGGTATGGCGGAACGACTCGAGAGCTGCCTGGCAACCTCGCCGGGGTCCGCCGACGATTCCCGCGGCAAGCACTGGTCATCACCGAGTTCGGAGCCGAGGCCAATCGCTCGGGTGCTGCGTCGCAGAAGGGCACGTATGCATTCCAGCAGCGCTTCCTCGCGGCGCACCTAGCTGTCTTCGACCGGACCCCGGCGCTGAGCGGAGCGCTCGTGTGGGTCCTGCGCGACTTCGTGGTCCGCCCCGGCTGGACGGGTGGTAATCCCCACCCACGCCCGCCGACCCTGTTCAAAGGGCTTTTCAGGCAGA
>DASSZC010000046.1:0-2801 GCA_035702925.1 Gemmatimonadaceae bacterium
CGCTTCACCCGCGACCTGATGCCGGGGATGTCGTTTACCCCCGACTCGAAGGCGCTGGTCGCCGCGTACGACGGGAAGATCTGGCGCATCGCGGTGCCGAGCGGGCAGGCGACGGAGATCCCGTTCACCGCCGAGGTGAACCAGTGGATGGGACCACTCGCGCGGTTCGAGTACCCGATCAATGACTCGACGATGATCGTCAGGCAGGTGCGCGGCGCCCGTCCCTCGCCGGACGGGAAGCGGATCGCCTTCACCGCGCTCGACAAGCTCTACGTGATGGACCTGCCTGACGGCAAGACCACAGCCGGCAAGCCGCGGCGCCTGACGCAGAGCGGCGCCGGCACCGGCGAGCACATGCCCGTCTGGTCCCCCGATGGGCGGTGGATCACCTACGTCACCTGGACGCAGGATGGCGGCAACCTCTGGCGCACCCGTGCCGACGGAAAGGGCGCGCCCGAGCGCATCGCCCAGCGCGCGGCGTACTTCGATTCGCCGAACTACAGCCCCGACGGCGGGAAGATCGTCGTCGCCCGCGGCCCGCGCCGCCCGCGCATCGAGAACGAGGAAGCGATGGGCGATCCGAAGAGCGCCGGCATCGAGCTTGTCTGGTTCCCGGCGAACGGCTGCGGCAAGGCGGGGTGCGAGCCGCGCGTCATTTCGCCGCTCACCTACTACGGCTACCCGCACTTCACCCGCGACACGACCCGCGTCTACGTCGACGACATCATCGACGGGCTGGTCTCGATGCGCTTCGACGGCAGCGACCGCAAGATCGTGCTCAACGCGACGGGCTATACCAGCCCGCTCTCGCCGATGCCGCGCCCCGATCCGGCGGACGACATCCTCATCTCCCCCGACGGCGACCGCGCCCTCGTCCTCGCCAGCAACAACGTCTACGTCGTCGACATCCCGCAGATCGGGGCGACCGCGCCGACCATCAACGTCGTCAACCTCGCCGCGGCGCCGGTTCCCGTCAGGCGCCTGACGCGCGTCGGCGGCGACTTCGTCGGCTGGCAGCGCGACGGCCGCCACGCCTACTACTCGATCGGCCACTCCTTCTTCATGTACGACCTCGTCGTCGCCGACTCCCTCGTCCGCGACTCGACGGCGAAAGCCGATGCGAAGAAGGCCGCGTCCGACTCGGCGAAGAAGGCGAACGCCGGCGCGGACACGAACAGCAAGGCGATCGCCGGCACCGACAGCGCGGCGAAGAAGGCTGCCGCTGCCGCCGACACGATGAAGAAGAAGGTCGCCGCCGACACGGTGAAGAAGCCGGCCTACGAGCCGGTGCGCGTCGACGTCGTCATCAACGTGAAGAAGGACCGTCCCGAAGGCACCGTGGTGCTCCGCGGTGCGCGCATCGTCACGATGAAGGGCGACGAGGTGATCGAGAAGGGCGACGTCGTCGTCCGCGACAACCGCATCGTCGCCGTCGGCGCGTCAGGCAGCGTGACGGTGCCTGACGGCGCGAAGGTGGTCGACATGACGGGGAAGACAATCATCCCCGGTTGGATCGACGTCCACGCGCACATGTGGCCGGCGTGGGGAGTGCACCGCACCGAAGTGTGGGAGTATCTCGCCGAGCTCGCGTACGGCGTGACGACGACTCGCGATCCGCAGACCTCCACCACCGACGTGCTCTCCTACGGCGACCTCGTCGAGACCGGCGACATCATCGGGCCGAGGATCTACTCGACGGGCCCCGGCGTCTTCGCCTCGGACGACATCAAGAGCCTCGACGACGCGCGCGACGTGCTGCGCCGCTACTCCGACTACTACGACACGCACACCATCAAGCAGTACATGGTCGGCGACCGCAAGGTGCGGCAGTGGGTGGTCATGGCCGCGCGCGAGCTGAAGCTGACGCCGACGCTCGAGGGCGGCCTCGACTTCAAGAAGAACCTGACCGAGGCGATCGACGGCTACTCGGGGAGCGAGCACGCGTATCAGATCGCGCCGCTCTTCGAGGACGCGGTCAAGACGATCGCCGAGAGCCAGATCACCTATACGCCGACGCTGATCGTGCAGTACGGCGGCCCGTGGGCGGAGAACTACTGGTACGAGAGCTACGACGTCACGAAGGATCCGAAGATGGTCCGTTTCGTCCCGAAGGTGGAGCTCGAGCGCCGCGGGCTCCGTCGCCCGGGATGGTTCCGGCAGGACCAGTACTCCTTCCCCCTCATCGCCGCGCAGGCGAAGAAGATCGCCGACGCCGGTGGCCGCATCGGCCTTGGCGCCCACGGCCAGCTCCAGGGACTCGGCACCTACTGGGAGCTCTGGTCGTTAGGCATGGGCGGGATGACGCCGCGCCAGGTGCTCCGCATCGGCACGATGAACGGCGCCGAGTCGATCGGCCTCGATCACGACATCGGCTCGATCGAGCCCGGCAAGCTCGCCGACCTGCAGATCCTCGACGCGAACCCGCTCGACGACCTGCAGAACATCAAGACCATCCACTGGGTGATGAAGAACGGCCGCTTGTACGAGGCCGAGACACTGAACGAGATCTGGCCCCGCCAGCGAACGCTGCCGCAGGGCTGGTGGCAGAAGAACGAGGATTCGTGGATGGAGCAGTGAGGGGGGGGTGAGCGGGGAGTGAGCGGGGAGCGGGCTGAGGGGAGAACTGCGGAACGGCGCCACCGAGGCACCGAGGCGCCGAGAACAGCCCGCAAGGGCTGAGCAGTTCGCGCCAGGGCCGAACTGATTGGGGGCAAGCGGGGCGAGATGATCTCGCCTGCTTGCCCCCAAGCTGTTTTGGAAAAGTGCCGGGAGCCTTCCGCCTGGGGGCCGTCCTCCGTGGC
>DASSZC010000426.1:0-3173 GCA_035702925.1 Gemmatimonadaceae bacterium
AGAGCAAACGAAGCCCTGAGGCGAAAAAAAGTGCGGGCCGCGACGGAACTGTCGCGGCCCGCTTCGCATTAATGCTCAGACAGTTCCACCAGCACGCCACCGGTGGCGGCGGGGTGGAGGAATGCGATACGTTTCCCTTCAGCTCCAAGCCGGGGCCGCTCGTCGATGAGACGAATCCCGGCGCGGCGGCAACGCTCGAGCGCGGCGTCGAGGTCATCCACGGCGAAGCAGACGTGATGGATCCCGGGACCGCGCTTGGCGACGAACTTCCCGATCGGCGAGTCCGGTCGCTCTGCCTCGAGCAGCTCGACCAGTGAATCACCGGCAGCGAACCCGGCAATGCGGGCGCCGTCGGAGTCGTCGAGGGGGACCTCGGGCATCCCGAGGACGTCGTGATAGAAGGAGCGCAGCGGGCCGAGTGACTCGACTGCGATCCCGATGTGGGCGATGCGTGTCCCGCGATCCCGGGGAGCGCGGGGGGGCGTATCCGGCATGAGCTTCGCTCCATTGAAGAGTCAGGTGGGGCGCTGAACAACATAATCCGCTCGCTGCAGGCGAGCAGAGGAGAGCAAACGATGTCGCAAGCGACGCAGGTGACGGACGCGAACTTCGAGACCGAGGTCGAGAAGCAGGACGGTCTGGTCGTGGTGGATTTCTGGGCCGCCTGGTGCGGACCCTGTCGCCAGATTGCGCCCTCGCTCGATCAGCTCGCGCAGGAATACTCGGGCAAGGTGAAGGTGACGAAGCTCGACGTCGACGCGAACAGCAAGTCCGCCGCGCGCTTCAACGTCCGCTCGATCCCGATGCTCCTCTTCTTCAAGGGCGGCAAGGTCGTCGACCAGATCATCGGCGCGCATCCGAAGGCGAGCATCGAGGCCAAGTTCAAGCAGCACGCGGCCTGATTTCGATGCGCCTGTGAGGGTGGCCGGCGAGCGCAACGTATTGCGATAGCTCGTCATCGGTCACATTTTGAAGGGCCCGGAGCAGCGTGCGAAGCTCCGGGCCTTTTCGTAGCACCCGACCCCCCTGAATGCCCCAAGCCCTCGCCGGTCTGCGGTTCCCGCACGAGCGCATCCTCCTGCCGCGGACCAAGCTCGCGTACGTCCACCTGCGCAACCTCCTGACCGACGCCAAGCGCGAGCGGGCGGCGCGGGTGTACGGCTACGTCGCGATCTGGCTGCCCGAGGAGCTGGTGCTGCTCTACCTGCAGGAGGGGGAGCTCGTGAACGCGACCACGCTCGATGCGTCGGGAGCGATGGTGATCCCGATCGCCGACGCGCTCGACAAGGTGCCCCCCGAGCCGGAGTACGGGGACATCTGCTTCCACGAAGCGGACGACGAGCAGCTCGCGTGCATGCACTACGCGCACGTGGTCGGCGAGGAGCCGTGGCCGGACGAGCTCAATCCGCTCGACCCGCATTCGCTCTTCCCGTACCTCCTGGCGACGACCTTCGACGGGACGATCGAGGTCACCCTCGACGGGAACGTGAACTACCTCATCGTCCGCGACGGGATGGTCGAGCGGGCGTTCCTCTCGAGCGTGCACTTTGGTGAGCTCGATGAGAAGATCGAAGCGCTGTTCCGCCCCGATGGCCGCGCGTCGCGGATGGGCGTGCGCCGCTTCCCGGTTCCACCTCCGGTCCCGAGCCAGGCGCCGCCGGCTCTGATTCACGCCTACCGCGAGCTCGTGAACGGACTCGTCCGCGAGCTGATCACGCAGGGGAAGGACAGCGCGCCGATCATCGCCGAGCTGGCGCGCCAGTCGCTCGCCACGACCCACGCCCCGCTGCACTCGTTCACCGCGATGGACCGGCTCGTGCACGACCCGGTCGCCGGCGTCGAGGAGCTGACCGACGCCGTCGCGGCGTGGGTGACCGAGGTGCTGTGGGCCGCGGCGGACATGGATGGCGGACCGGAGGCGATCATTCGCAAGCTCACCCATGAGCGGCGGCACATGTTCCAGAGCGCCGGGCTGTTCGAGCGCCTCCCCTGGCAGATGTGACAACCGCGTCGGGCGAGGCGGGGGTGCTCTATGTGGTGAGCACCCCGATCGGTAATCTCGCCGACATGACGCTGCGCGGCATCGAAACGCTGCGCGGAGTATCAATTGTACTCGCCGAAGATACGCGGCACTCGCGGAAGCTCCTCGACCACTTCGAGATCACGACGCCGCTCGTCGCCCACCACGAGCACAACGAGGCCAAGACGACGCCGGCGCTCGTCGGCCGGATGCAGCGCGGTGAGTCGATGGCGATCATCACCGACGCCGGCACTCCGCTCCTCTCCGATCCCGGTGCGCGCCTCGTCGCCGCGGCGATCGAGGGAGGGATCCGCGTCGCCCCCGTTCCCGGCGCCTCCGCGCTGCTTGCCGCGCTCGTCGCGGCTGGGCTCCCCGCGGAGCGCTTCACCTTCTTCGGCTTCCTCGACCGGAAGGGGAAGGATCGCGAGCGCGCGATCCTGACGATTCGCGGACTTGGCCACACCGCGGTCTTCTACGAGTCTCCCAATCGGCTCGCCGACACGCTCGCCGAGCTTCGCGACAGCGGGCTCGGCGCGCGTCGCGCCTGTGTCGCCCGCGAGCTGACGAAGCAGTTCGAGGAGCTTCGCCGGGGAACGGTCGACGACCTGGCACGGTACTACGCGGATGCCTCGCCCCGTGGAGAGATCGTGATCGTGATCGAGGGTGCCCAGCACGAAGCGCCGACCGAGGAGTCGATGCGCGAGCGCGCCCGCGCCCTGCGCGCCGGGGGCGCTTCGTCGCGGGACATCGTCACGGTGCTGACCGAGGAGCTGGGTGCGCCGCGCAACGTGGCGTACCGGCTCGCCCACGAGCCGTGACCGGGCGCGCGCTCGCGTTAGGCATCGCCTGCGTCGCGCTCACCGCGGTCGCGCCGGCGCCGGGTGCCGCCATCCGTCCGGCGGCGACGCGCCCGACGCTGACGATCGCGCGCCTCCAGTACGACGGCGGCGGTGACTGGTACGCGAACCCGTCGAGCATCCCGAACCTCCTCGCCGCGATCGCCGAGCGGACGACGCTGCACGTCGCGAAGGAGGAGGCGCGCGTCACGCCGCTCGACGCCAGGCTCGCCGACTATCCGTTCCTCCATGCGACCGGGCATGGGACGATCCGCTTCTCCGACGCCGAGGCGGCGCGGCTGCGCGAGTACCTGCTC
>DASSZC010000040.1:0-2061 GCA_035702925.1 Gemmatimonadaceae bacterium
ACGAGATGCACGGGGCACGAAACCGCGAGGGTGAACGGTGCACGAGCGGCGGGACGACCTGCGCCGGTCGAGCGGTTACCCAACCAGCGGTTCCGTTCATCCTCTTTCGTTCATCGTGCACCGTGCACCTCGTACTCGCGCTGCACGTGCATCGCTGCTTCGCCCACTGTGCATCGCAGTTTCGAAACACCCGTGAATCGCCCTCCCCCTAGTCGAACAGCCGCTTTCGTACTTCCTCCCCGATCCGCCTCGTCACCGCCCCTGGCTCCCCGCTACCGATCCGAGCTCCGTCCACCCTCACCACCGGCATCACGTCGTTCGTCGTGCTCGTCAGGAACGCCTCCTCCGCCCCCTCCAGCTCGGCCACCGTGAACGCCCGCTCGGCGATGCCGATGCCTAACGTTTTCGCGACGGCCAGCGTCACGTCACGGGTGACGCCGCCGAGGATGGCGTGGGTCGCCGGGTGGGTGCGCAGCTCGCCGGCGATCACGGCGAAGAAGTTGGAGCTCGTCCCCTCGGTGATCGTGCCGTCGCGGACGAACACCGTCTCCCAGGCGCCGGCGTCGACGGCGAGCTGCTTGGCCATCGCGTTCGGGAGGAGGTTCACCGACTTGATGTCGCAGCGCGCCCACCGTTCGTCGGGGGCGAGGATCACCGGAACACCGGTGACGCGCTGCCCGTCGAAGGGGGTGAACGCCGCCGCGCTGGCGAACACCGTCGGCGGGGTCCCGGCCGGGGGGAAGTGATGGGTGCGCGGCGAGACGCTGCCGCGCGTGACCTCGAGGTAGACGATCGCGTGCCCCTGCATCAACCCGTTCTCCTCGAGCAGGCGGAGCGCGATCGTCGAGACTTCGTCGTCGCCTAACGTGAGGGGACGGTCGATCCGCGTCTCCCGCAGCGAGCGGGCGAGCCGCGTCCAGTGCCGATGCGGCTCGACCAGCCGGCCATCGATGGCCCGCACCACCTCGTAGATCCCGTCGCCGAAGAGGAAGCCGCGGTCGAGCGGGGAGATCGACGCGTCGCGCGCGGCGATGTAGTGGCCGTTCAGGTAGACGTGCATGGGCACCAGCCTCTGCGTTCGGGGGGGGGCGAGTCCGTAAACCCCTTACAAAGTTACGGGGCTGCACCGACGGCGCACGGGGGGAGCCGCGCGCAACGTGTAAGGGGGTGCGGCCATGACGAGGTTGTCGGAGCTTCAACCATACCGACCAATCACCGCCCCTCCCGCCGCAAGTGACGGTGGGGGGGGACCGGTGTTCGTCGCGCGCGGGCTCTGCAAGATCTACCGGACCGGCGACGTCGAGGTGCATGCGCTCCGCGACCTCGACATGCAGCTCTTTCGCGGCGAGCTGCTCGTCCTCCTCGGCGCGTCGGGGGGCGGGAAGTCCACCCTCCTCAACATCCTCGGCGGGCTCGATACAGCGACGTCTGGGACGGTGTTCTTCGAGGAGCACGACCTGACCTCGATGAACCAGCGCGAGCTGACGAGCTACCGGCGCGATCACGTTGGTTTTGTCTTCCAGTTCTACAACCTGATCCCGAGCCTCACTGCGCGCGAGAACGTCGCCCTCGTCACCGAGATCTCGCGCGACCCGATGCGCCCCGAGGATGCGCTCGAGCTGGTCGGGCTGGGGAACCGGATGGATCACTTCCCGGCGCAGCTCTCCGGCGGCGAGCAGCAGCGCGTCGCGATCGCCCGCGCCATCGCCAAGCGTCCCGACGTCCTCCTCTGCGACGAGCCGACCGGTGCGCTCGACGTCGAGACCGGACGCCTCGTCCTCCGCACGATCGACATCGTCAATCGCGAGCTCGGCGCGGCCACCGTCGTCATTACGCACAACGTCGCGATCGCCGGGATGGCCGACCGCGTCCTCCGCATAACCAGCGGCCGAATCACCGACGAGCAACGCAATCCACATCGCATCTCGCCGGAGGAGCTGGCCTGGTGAGCGTCCTCACTCGGAAGCTGCGGCGCGACCTCTGGCGCACGCGTGCCCAGGTCCTGTCGATCGCCGCCGTGATGGCGGGCGGGGTGATGAGCGTCGTCGCGCTGCGCGGGAC
>DASSZC010000121.1:0-3098 GCA_035702925.1 Gemmatimonadaceae bacterium
GCGCGCAGGGCACCGCGCGGTCGCGCTCGTCGGCGGTGGAACGGGGCTGATCGGCGACCCGGGGGGGAAGACGGCGGAGCGTCCGCTGTCGAGCGTCGACCAGGTCGAGGCCCAGGCGCAGGCGATCCGCGCGCAGCTGGAGCACTTCCTCGACTTTGGCGGGCAGAACCCCGCACTCGTGCGCGACAACGCGGAGTGGCTTCGTCCGCTGCGGGCGATCGACCTGATGCGCGACGTCGGGAAGCACTTCACCGTGAACTACATGCTGGCGAAGGACTCGGTGCAGTCGCGGCTCGACGCGGGGATCTCGTACACCGAGTTCTCGTACATGCTCCTGCAGGCGTACGACTTCCTCGAGCTGAAGCGGCGCGACGACGTCACCGTGCAGCTCGGCGGGAGCGACCAGTGGGGGAACATGACGGCGGGGATGGAGCTGATCCGGCGCACGGGTGCCGGCGACGCGCACGTCATGACGATGCCGCTGATGATGAAGGCCGACGGGACGAAGTTCGGGAAGACGGAGGGGGGCGCGGTCTGGCTCGATCCCTCGCTGACGTCGCCGTATCGCTTCTACCAGTTCTGGGTGAACTCGGACGACCGCGACGTCGGGCGCTGGCTGCGCTTCCTGACGCTGCTGCCGCGGGCGGAGATCGAGGAGCTCGACCGCGTGGCGAGCGAGCATCCGGAGCGCCGAGAGGCACAGCGGGCGCTGGCGCGCGAGGTGACGACGCGGGTGCACGGGGCCGACGCGGCGCGGGTGGCCGAAGAGGTGTCGTCGCTGCTGTTCGGGGGCGCGGATGCGCGGTCGCTGTCGGCGGGCGCGATCGACGCGTTAGGCAGGGAGATCCCGACCGCCGACGTTCCGTTGCCGGCGGAGGGAGTGGACGTGCTCGACCTGCTGACGGAGACGAAGCTGGCGGCGTCGCGTGGCGCGGCGAAGCGCCTGGTCGAGCAGGGTGGCGTGTACGTGAACGGCGCGCGGGTGGCGATGGCCGAGCGAACCGTCACCGCGGCGGGGCTGCTCGCCGGCGGGCACGCCCTGCTGCGGAAGGGGGCGCGGGACTACGCGCTGGTGAAGCTCACCGGCCGTTAGGCAGGGGGGAAGCCGGGGCGGGCGCGCCACCCGGCGAGCCGGGCGGGGGGAAGATCCCCGCGCAGGAGAAGCCTAACGCAACGGTGTCCCGGGGCAGCGCGCGCGGCGGCGGATGCCACGCCGCCGCCGGTCGGGCGAGCGCGGGGGCGCCGCTGAAGTCGTAGAGGACGACGAAGGCGTCCTTCCCTCCCCAGCGGCCGAGCCTCGGCGCGATGCTGGCGGCGTAGCGCTCGATCACGTCGCCCTCGTGAACGCCATCGACGTCCCCCGGGCGGACGACGAGGACCCAGAGCCGACCGGTCGCCCGGAGGACGTCAAGCTCGCGCAGGTACTCGCGCCAGGCGGGCCGGTAGCAGCCCCCGCGCACGACGTGATCGTCGGCGAAGGGAAAGCGCGCGCGATACCACTCGAATGCCTGGCGGCCGCCGTAATAGACGTAGAGGCGATCGCCGGGACGGTGTTCGGCGCGCATCGCGGCGAGCACCGGCCGCAGGTCGTGCGGCGAGGAGGGGAGCCCGGTGAGCGCGTAGTAGAGCGGCGCGCCGAGGACGAGCGCGGCGGACGCGACGCCGGCGCGATGCACGTACCGCGAGGGTGAGGCGAGGAGCTCCATCAGCCCGGCGGTGACGAGGATGACGAGGCCGGGAAGGAGAAAGAGCAGGACCCGCCCGTTGCCGGCAGCGAGCTTGTTGAAACCGTTCACCGTCGTGTCGAAGGGAAAGACCCGCAGCGCCGATGCGACGTAGACGACCACGATCGCGCCGACGAGCGCGGTGAGCTGCACCGGCTGGCGGCGAGCGAGCGCGATGCAGCCGAGGATGAAGAGGCCGACGCCTAACGCGGTCACCGGCATGCCGAGGGGATCGCGGAAGAGGCCGTAGAGGTTGACGAGGGGCCAGGCGAGCTCGCGGAGGGAATGCGGCGGGATCGGCCAGAATCCATCCTGCCAGAAGCTGTGCATGTACGCCTGCTCGTGCGGCGCGAGGCTGTGCAGCGTCAGCCAGATCGACGGCACTCCGCTCACGGCCCAGAGCGCGCAGGCGACGATCGCCGGGGAGCGGAGCGGGATCTTCCCCTGGACGACCGCCACGGTGAGCGCGAGGCCGACACCGGCGAGAACGAAGAGCGCTGGCTGTGAGAACCAGACCGCGATCGCGCCGAGGACGCCGAGTCGCAGCCAGTGTCGCGGCGCCGCGTCGTACGCGAGGATGCGAACGGCGAGGAGGAGGAGGAGGCAGGCGAAGAAGATGTCGCCGCCGTACTGCTTGGCCTCCGCCGCGTAATAGATCGGGCGACCGAGCACCGCGAAGAGCGCGAACGCGAGGAGCGCGCCGCGCTCGCTGAGGACGCGCCGGGCGAGCGCGTAGAAGAGCGGAAGGGCGGCGAGCGCGGTGAGGATCGAGTAGAGCCGGAGCGCCCGGTCGCTCGTGCCGAAGCTGTCGACCGCGAGCTTCTCGATGAGGAGAAAGCCCTTCGGGGCGATCTGGGCGAAGTCGAGGGGCTGGAGGAGGGCGGCCGGCGACCGGGCGAGGACGTTGCGCGCGATCGCCGCCTCGTCGATCCAGAGGGTGCCACGGCCGAAGTACTGCCAGAGGCGAAGCAGCGCGCCGGCGGTGCCTAACGCGAGAGCGATCGTCCGGCGGCGCGCGGGGGTCAATGCCGCCTCAGCGCGTGCCGAGAACGGAGAGGGCGCGCCGGACTTCGTCGCTCGTGTTGTAGACGTGCGGAGACAGGCGGATCGCGCCCTCGCGCAGCGAATGCTCGACGCCCGAGGCGTGGAGGCGCGCCGAGCTGGCGGCGGAGTCCGCGGTGATGAGCGAGACGATCCCGGCGCGGCGCGCGGGATCGGCGGGGGTGACGAGCTGCACGTCGCGCCGCCCCTGCGCCCACGCTATGATCTCGCCGGCGAGCGAGGCAACGCGCGCCGCGACAGCCGACGGTCCCAGCTCGTGGAGGAGCTCGAGCCTGGCGGCGAGACCGGCGATGTCCTGGAAGGGGAGCGTCA
>DASSZC010000371.1:0-3272 GCA_035702925.1 Gemmatimonadaceae bacterium
AACCCATGCACGCCCTCGTGCCAGGTCGTCGCGGCGTGCGGCCGCTTCGTGGAGCGCGCGCTCGTACTCGGCGAGGCTTTCCGTCGGGATGCTGAGCGCATCGAGCATCTGCGCCAGCTCGAGCCGCGCGTAGGTGCTCCAGGCATCGGACGATCGCGCGTCAGGCGCGAACAGCGACGCGTAGAGGCGGCGGGCGCCGTCGACGTCCGAGGTGCGTCGCGCGAGCTCGGCGAGGCCGAAGATCGCCGCGCGGTCCCGCGGGTCGCGTCCCGCTCGCGCGCGCCAGACAGGCGCGAGGACGGCGCCACCATCGCGCTCGACGGCCGCGATGGCCTGGTGAAGGATCGACTCCGGTGTCTCGGTGCTCTGCGCGACTGCAGGCGTCGCGAGCGCGGCGAATGCGGCGCAGGCGAGCCAGGATGTCATCGGTCGGTTCAACGTGCCTCGCGACTGCCGTTAGGTTGCAGCGAGCGGCGATAATACGGATCGCGAAACGATCCCGCAACATTGCCTGCGCGGTGCAACCGTGAATAAGTTGCCGCCCCATGACCCATGCCGAAGACGTGCTCTCCACCACGCTCGAAGCGGTGGTCCAGCGCTTCGCGACGATGGTGCGGAGCGTCGGGCGGCGACACCGCCTGTCGGAGCCCGATCTCGACGCGGTGATGCAGGAGGTCCGCATCCGGCTCTGGCGCGCCTGCCCGACGAGTGAGCAGCTGGAAGCGATCGGGACGTCATACGTATATCGCACCGCGATGTCGGCGGCGTTGGACATCCTCCGCCGGCGCCGCGCGTATGCCGCGCCGCTCACCGATTCCGTGGACGAACACTCACGCCTTCTCACCGCCGGTGGACGGGACGCGCAGCGCCAGCTCGAGGATGAGGAGCTCGCGGCGCGCGTGCTCGGCGCGGTGGAGGGGATCGCTGCCTCACGGCGCCCGGTCGTGCGCATGTACCTCGCCGGATACGACCGTGAGGAGATCGCCGAGCTGTTTGGCTGGACCGAAGCGAAGACACGCAACCTGTTGTACCGGGGGCTCGCCGACCTCCGGGCCAGGCTGGCGGACGCAGGGCTGACGCCGGAGCACAGCGATGACTGATCAGGAGCTGCGCGACAACTATGCGCGCGCGATCGATGCGCGCGGTGACAGCGGCCGTGCCGCCTGCGTCGAGCCCGACGCGATCGTCGCGCTCGTGCAGCGCGAGGGGCCGGAGGCGGCCCGGCTGGCAACGCTCGACCACGTGATGTCATGCGAGGGATGTCGCCGCGAGTTCGACCTCCTCGGCGCGATCGAACGGGCGGGTGCGCAGAACAGCCGCCGCGGGGTCGAGCGGATCCGCTGGCGCCGCTATGCCACGGTCGCGGTGGCCGCGTCGCTCGTGCTCGCGATCGGCCTCGGGCCGGGCCGCCAGCTCTGGGTGCAGCGCGCGAGCGACGACGCCATCCGCGGCGCGAGCTCCTCGGAAGTCGTGTTGATCGCGCCCGACGACGGCACGACCGTGACCGGAGCGGCTGTCTTCACCTGGCGCGCGTTTCCGGGCGCGGCGCGTTACACCCTCGAGATGGTCGACGGCGGAGGGAACGTCCGCTTCTCGCGGCAGCTGGCCGACACGTCGGTGACCGTCGACCGGCTCGGCGTCGCGGCCGGCGAGTACCAGTGGCTCGTACGCGTGACCGGCGACGACGGCGTCGAGCGCCGTTCCGTGCCGCGGTCGATCCGCATCACACCGCAGTAATCGCGTTACACCATCCATCCAAACCAACCGACGATGACACTGCCTAACCGCGCCCTTGCCATCACCCTGTCCCTCGCCCTCCTCGCCTGCGGGAAGTCCGACGCGAACGATGACCAGTCCACGTCGAGCAGCGAGGCTGCGACCGCATCGAACAAGGAGGCGGGGCTGCGCGTGCACGTCGTCCTCACCGGCGGGGCGTATGCCGGCACCTACGATGCGACCCCTCCTGGAGCGACGTGCATCGACTACGCGTCGGCCGGTGCGGACGGCGTCGGCATCGCCTACTTCTCCGATCCGGAGACGGTGAAGAGCGGAATCGGCCAGCTCGACTACGGGACCAACAAGATCGCCGACGCGCGAGCGGGGACGAAGAACTTCGGATTCTCCATCGCCTTCGCCGACTCGTCGAACAAGGGAGAGCCCTACTCGCTGCATCCGGACCGCGGCGAGGGAACGGGTACGACGACGCTTACGGGTACCGGCCCTCGCTACACCGTGAAGGTCACCGGCAAGACTACCGAGGGCTACGGGGTGGATGCGACGCTCGAGTGCCTGAAGTGAGCGGCGCCGGCCTCTAACGGCCGGACATTCCTGGCGGGCCGCCGGCAATTCCTGCCGGCGGCCCGTCGCCGTGTTGGCCCTCGGTGACACGGTGTGAGAGGACTTCGATCGTCGGCGCGTAGCACCCCGGTAGCCCTGCCGCGGACATCCGCCCCGCGGCAACATCTTCCGGAGGCCGCGATGCTCACGTCCCGCACCATACGTCCGCTGCTCACCCTCGCCGCGCTCGCGACCGCGCTCGCCTGCGCCACCGCGCCGGCATCGGCGCAGGGCGGGTTCATGGACCGCCTGAAGAAGAAGGCCGAGGAGGCGGCGAAGCGGAAAGCCGAGGAGCGCACCGAGAAGCGCGCCGGTGAGGCGGCCGATGCGGCGATGGACAAGGCGGAGTGCGCGGCCGCGGACAAGCTGTGCGCCGAGCGCAGGGCGAAGGAGGCGGCGAACGAGAAGAGTGCCGGCGTGAGCAGCGCCGCGGCGAAACCGGGGGAGGGCGTCTGGCTCAACTACGATTTCGTTCCCGGTGACCGCGTGATCTTCGCCGATGATTTCAGCGGCGACGCGGTCGGCGACTTTCCGCGCCGCCTGCACCTCCTCGCCGGCAACATGGAGGTCGTCGACTGGCGCGGCACCCGGTACCTGCGCGCGAGCGACGGCGGGAAGATCGAGATCCGCCTTCCCGAGACCCTCCCCGAGCGCTTCACCCTCGAGTTCGACGCCTGGCACTATGGGAGCGTCAGCGGCGAGGTTCGCTTCGACCCCAAGGCATCCACGCCCCGCTCGCGATTCGTCTGGTTCGGGTTGTACAAGGCTGGGATCGTCGACGACGAGCGCGAGCTGCTCGGCACCCCGACCGTTCCGCGCGACAGCGGTGCCTACCGCATTCGCATCATGGCCGACGGCGACCACGTGAAGGCATACGTGAACGAGACGCGCGTGGCGAACGCGCCCGAGGCGCAGCTCGGCCGCTCGAAGTCGAT
>DASSZC010000015.1:0-3207 GCA_035702925.1 Gemmatimonadaceae bacterium
CCGCCGCGGCCGCGCGCAACGTGCTCGCGCAGCTGGAGCAGTCGCTCAACGCGGCGCGCAGTGGCCGCTCGGCGGACGCGGGCGACAAGGCGTTCGACGCATACATCGCCTTCGAGCCCCTCGAGTCGACGACGCGCGCGAAGAACCCGGGGCTCATCGCCGCGATGGAAGCGCACTTCGCCGAGTTCAAGGCGGCGGTGCGCGCCGGCGACATGGAGGCCGCATCGCGCGCGCGCGACGCGATCGACCTCAACCTGCCGACTGTAGTCGAGCTGACGAAGCCCGCGGCCAGTGGTTGGGGCGCGTTCTTCGAGTCCTTCCTGATCATCCTGCGCGAAGGATTCGAGGCCATCCTCGTCATCGGCGCGGTCGCCGCATTCCTGATCAAGACGGGACATCACGAGCGCCTCAAGTCGCTCTGGATCGGCGGCGGGCTCGCGGTCGTGGCGAGCGGCATCACCGCGGTCATCCTCAGCACGATCCTCAGCGCGGTGCCGGCGAGCCGCGAGCTGATCGAGGGCGGGACGCTGCTCGTCGCCGTCGCCGTGCTCTTCTCGGTGAGCTACTGGCTGATCTCGAAGGTCGAGGCGGCGAAGTGGCAGCAGTTCATTCGCGAGAAGGTCACCAACGCCCTCGAGCATGGCGGGGGCAAGGCACTGGCCCTCGTCGCCTTCCTCGCCGTGTACCGCGAGGGCGCCGAGACCGCGCTCTTCTACCAGGCGCTCTTCCGCGAGGGGGGTGACGTCGTCTTCCCGCTGGCGATGGGAGTCGTGGTCGGCTTCGTCGCGCTGACCGTGATCTTCACCCTGTTCTACCGCTTCGGCGTGCGGATCCCGCTCCGTCCCTTCTTCAGCGTGACGAGCGCACTCCTCTACTTCATGGCGTTCGTCTTCGCCGGGCGCGGGATCAAGGAGCTGCAGGAGGGGAACTTCGTCTCGGCGACACGCATCCCCGGCTTCCCGACGGTGAACGCGATCGGGATGTATCCGACGGTCGAGACGATGCTCGCCCAGCTGGTGCTCGTCATCGCCTTCATCTTCGCGATCGTGAAGACCTTCTGGCCTTCGCGATCCGTCGCGCTACCGACGATCCCGGCCGAAGCGGTGCCGGCCTCGGGTGACGTCGTCGCCCGCATCACCGAGCTCTCGGAGCAGAACGCGCGATTGCAGGCGCGCATCGCCGCGCTCGAGAACGCGGTCGACAACGAGCACGAGAGCGGGCGCGACCTGACCACGAAGTGACCTCCGACGTCTTCGCGATCTTCGGCGATCCGCTCTGGGGTCCGATCGTCATCTTCCTGCTGCGCATCGTCGACGTCACCCTCGACACGATGCGCGTGCTGTTCATGGTGCGCGGACGTCGCGTCCCGGCGGGAGTGCTCGGCTTCCTGATGGCGCTCGTCTGGATCATCGCCGTCGGGAACGCGATGAAGCACCTCGACAGCATCTGGCACATCATCGGCTACGCGGGCGGCTACGGCACCGGGACGATGGTCGGGATCACCATCGAGAACTTCGTCGCCTTCGGCCTGATCCAGCTGCGCATCGTCTCGAAGCACGGCGGCGTCGAGATCGCCGAGGCGCTCCGCGACCGCGGCTACGGCGCGACGGAGTTCTCCGGCTTCGGGCGCGACGGCGCCGTCGAGATCGTGCAGTCCGTCGTCCAGCGCGCCCACCTCGGCGAGGTCCTCGCCATCGTCGACCGCTTCGACGACGCCGCCTTCGTCACCGTCGAGGACCCGCAGGTGCTGCGAGGGGGATCGGTGGTGTCGAGGGAGTGGCGGGTGCCGGGAATGCGTCGTACCAGGCCGTAGTGACTGAAGGCTGTAAGCGGTAAGCGACAAGCAGGAAGCGAACGCGTCGATGCAACGCCGTCGCTGCCTGCTTTCAGCTTACAGCTTAAAGCCGGGGCTCATCGGATCGCGTCAGGCGCGACCACCCTCGCCCTGTACGAAAACGCATCCCCGTCGAAATGCGGCAACAGCCTCGTCACCGCGCAGAGCGTGAACGAGTCGATGATGTGCCCGCTCGCGCATTCCCGCGCCAGCTCGCTGAAGGTGTAGCGCCAGGTCGCGTCGATCGCTTCCGTGCTCTCCGGGTGCGAGGCGCCGGCGGGCTTCACGCGGGCGGCGACCAGCCAGGGGATGCTGCGGAGCTGGGCGGAGTCGTTGGCGATCCTGCCTAACGGCCAGGACTCGATCAGCTCGTAACCCAGCTCCTCCTTCAGCTCGCGAGCGGCGCCCTGCTCGGGAGTCTCGCCCTCGTTGCGCGAGCCGCGCGGGAGCTCGCGCATCCACATCCGCACGCCATGGCGGAACTGGCGGACGAGGATGATCCGGTGCTCGTCGTCGATCGGGACGACGATCACTCCGTCGGCATGCCCCTCCCCGGGACCGAGCCGGAACTGCTCGGCGGTCTTCTGCTCCTTGCCGGGGAGCCTCACCCGCGAGCTCCACAGCCGCGCCGCCTTGCTCTTCCAGGCGACTTCCTCGCTCACGATCTCCAGCTCCCCACGCTCGGCGCTCCCCGGATCACTGATCGTGTTCTCCCGCCGCGCCGGCGGCGCTCCGCCGCCGCGTGTCGCTTTTCCTTCAGGCATCTCGTCGAGCTCCTTCCATCGTCGGCAATCCGCGCGGGTGGGACTGCAACTGCTGTTGAACAGGAGTCACGGAGAGCACGGAGCGGTCTGGAAACGGCACAACGTCACCTTCGATCACCGGCCCGGAACAGCTTGGGGGCAAGGGGGCGAGATGGTCTTGCCCCGCTTGCCCCCAGGCGGTTCAGGCCTTGGCGCTCTGGAATCCAGCCGTCATCCAACCGCTCCGTGCTCTCCGTGACTCCTGTAATAAAAACCCGCCGTTGGACCCGCCGTTCAAAGCTGCGCCCTCGCGGTGTCAGGCGTGTAGCCGGGCCGGTAGATCCCCAGCGCCCCTCCGCGCGGCGTGTTGCGCCAGGCCATGATGATCGCGCCGGCGATCACGAAGAGGATCGCGATCACCTGCGCGGTCGTCAGCGGTCCGAAGAAGCGGTCGTCCTTGGCCCGGAAGAACTCGACGATGAACCGCTCGACCCCGGCGACGATGCAGTAGGCGCCGAACAGCCAGCCCTCGGCGTGCTTGTGGTCGCGCATGCGCCAGAGCGCCAGGAAGAGGATGCACGCCATCGTCACTTCGTAGAGCTGCGTCGGATGCACGCCGACCACCTGGTC
>DASSZC010000512.1:0-10813 GCA_035702925.1 Gemmatimonadaceae bacterium
GTTCCTTCGAGCCCGGTGGGAACCTCGGCTGGCCGGGCTTCGTCCGCTACGCCGCGACGATCGACAGCACGCTCAGCTTCGACGAACGCGGTCCAGGCACCTTCGCTGATCTGCACACGAGGATCTGCCGCTATGGTCCGCAGATCATCGAGGTGAAGAGTCTCGGCTCGAGCGCCCAACACTTCGTGCTCGCCACCGGATTCAGTGACGATTTGAGAACGGTGAAGATCAACGACCCGGCCAGTCGGTCGAACACGGACCTGACGCCGTACGGGAACACCTTCCGTTCGTCACGGCTGTTCGAGGGTCCCCTGCGCACCGACACCCTCGCGGCGGACATCATCGTGACGTTCCATTCGCCGGGACACCTCGTGCTGACCGACCCGCAGGGGCGCCGCGTCGGCTACGATCCGTCACGCGGAACTTCGTACAACGAGATTCCCGGCGCCTACTACGATACCCTCGTCGCGCTTTCCACCGTCGTCGATGACGGTGTGTTCGATGACGACGAGCACGACCCGGCGAAGGAGATTCATGTTCCCGGCGCGGCGGCGGGCCAGTACACCGTCGATGTGACGGGCACCGGGAACGGGACGTACATCCTCACCATGGCGGGATACGGTGCGCGCATGCGCAGCTCCCGCGCCGAGTTCTGGAGCGTCCCGATTTCGCCAGGCGAGGTTCACAGCTATTCGTTTGCGTACGATCCGGCGACCGCCGGGTCCGGCGCTCCCCTCTCGATGTCGGGCGCGTTCGGTGGTGGTGGGCAGAAGAAGGTGGTGGACGAGCTGCTGTCCTATGCACGTCCCGCCGCGCGGCAGACGCAGCTTCCGGCGGGGACGTCGTCCTATGGCGTCATGATCTTCTACGGCAGCGGCCTGAACGCAGCGACGTTCCATGCCGTTCTGAATGGGAGCGACGTGACCGCGAGCTTTCACCCTGTTCCCGGTGGCAGCGAGACCGTGACCGTCCCGCTGGCGTCCGGCCGCAATGTCCTGAAGCTTTCCGCGTCGGGTGTTGTCGGAACGCGCACATCATCGGATGCGGACCAACTCGTGCTCACCGTCCCATGAGAACCAGCGGTGCCATTGTCGCAGCATTCGCCACGGCGCTCGTGCTCGGAGGGTGTTCCCCCTCCGGGCGCGACGCCGCCGGCGGCGGCGCTGGCGCGCGCCAGCCCCCTGCGGAGTCAGCGGCGCCAGCCCCGGTCGCGAGTCCCGCGCGCGATACCGCGCGCGATACCGCGGGCGACGGGAAGATTGCTGACGTCGCCGTCGGACAGGAGCACAGTTGCGCGCTCACCACCGGCGGCTCCGCGTTCTGCTGGGGTTCCAACGAGGCGCGCCAGCTCGGCAGCGGGAACGACAGCTCGACGCTCGCCCCTGTCCCCGTCGCTGGCACCCACCATTTCATCGCGATCAGTGCGGGTGCAGGATACACGTGTGCGCTCGACGAACGCGGCGCGGCCTGGTGCTGGGGGACGGGCGAGCGCGGGCAGCTCGGAACCGGACGCCCGAGTGATTCGAGCAGGGTGCCGGTCGCGGTGCAGACGGCGCGCCGCTTTGCCGCGATCTCATCCTCTGTGTCCCACAGCTGCGCCGTCGAGCGAACGGGGGCAGTCTGGTGCTGGGGCGCCAACGAATCAGGGCAGCTCGGTGCCGCGACTCCCGCACTCTCCGCGCTGCCGGTTTCCGTGGACGGCCACTCGTTTCGCGACGTCGCCGCCGGGCCGTCGTTCACCTGCGCGACGACGGTCGACGGGGGTGTCGACTGCTGGGGCGTCGGCACGCCTAACGCTGGATCCGCCGGCCCGCTCCCGATCCCCGGGCTTCACGAGATCGTCGCGGTCTCGGCTGGGGCCAACGTGACCTGCGCGATCGATTCATCCGGCGCAGGCTGGTGCTGGGGCGCGAACGATTTCGGCCAGCTCGGCGCTGGCCGACTCGATCGGCGCGACGCGCCGGTACGCGCACCACTTCGCATCGCCACCGACGCGCCATTGGTGCACATCAGCGTCGGTGACGGCCGGAGCTGCGCGATCGCGGCTGGCGGCGCCCTCTTCTGCTGGGGAATCAATGACAACCACGTCCTCGGCGCGAACACCACCGAGGGCTGCCCGGTCGAGGGGCGCGTGATCCCCTGTGCGCCTCAGCCGGTCAACGTCGCGCCCGCGCTCCGCTTCGCGCGCATCGCCGTCAGCCAGTATCATTCCTGCGGAGCCACCATCGACGGCCGGCTCTACTGCTGGGGTACGAGCATGAACGGGAACCTCGGCAGCGGCGATGACAGCGACGTCGCCGAACCCCGGGAAGTACGTCTCCCCTGACCGTCGCCACTCGCTCACTCGCGAACAAGATGAAGATCGACACTGTCGGCGTCCTCGGCGGTGGCCTGATGGGCAGCGGCATCGCCCAGGTTGCCGCGCAGGCGGGATTCACCACCGTCGTCCGCGAGGTGACCGCCGCCCTCGGCGACAAGGCGCGCGCGAGCATCGACCGCACCCTCGCCAAGGGGATCGAGAAGGGGAAGGTCACCGCCGAGCAGCGCGAGAAGACCCTCGCCAACCTCTCGTTCACCACCGAGGTCTCGGCGCTCGCCGGCTGCGACCTCGTCATCGAGGCCGTCGTCGAGGACCTCGAGGTCAAGAACGCGCTCTGGCGCGAGCTCAATGGCGTCTGCCCGCCGAGCACCATCTTCGCCTCGAACACCTCGAGCCTCACCGTCGCCGCGATGGCCGCCGCGTCAGGACGACCGGACCGCATGGTCGGACTGCATTTCTTCAATCCGGTCCCGCTGATGAAGCTCGTCGAGGTCGTTCGCACCGTGACGACGAGCGAGGAGACCTTTCGCGCCGCCTTCGAGTTCGCGAAGGCGGTCGGCAAGGAGCCGATCGCGGCGAAGGACAACTCGGGATTCGTCGTCAACCTGCTGCTCGTCCCCTACATGCTCGATGCGATCCGCGCCCTCGAGCACGGGGTCGGCACGATCGACGACATCGACAAGGGGATGACCCTCGGCGGCGGCTACCGGATGGGGCCCTTCATCCTGGCCGATTTCGTGGGGCTCGACACGCTCTACAAGATCGCCGAGATCATGTTCGCCGAGTACCGCGAGACACGGTACGCGCCGCCACCTCTGCTCAAGCGGATGGTGCTCGCCGGGATGTTCGGGAAGAAGAACGGCCGCGGCTTCTACGACTACTCGGGCGAGACCCCGCGCCCCGCCTCGCTCGGGATCTGAGATCGCCCGACACCGTGAAGTGACCACGGCCCGCCATCGTCGGCGGGCCGTGCTCACTTCCGGGACTGACCGCGCTCCGCTCCGCTCACTCCAACGCGAACGCGTCGAGTGAAACCTTGAGGTCGCGCGTCAGCGCTGCGTCACCCGAGATGATCGCGCTCCACGAAAGCTCGTGCCCGTTGCGCTTCCCCTTCTCGACGACCTTCACCCCGTCCGGGCTGATCGTCACCGTGTAGAGCTTGCCCTCGATCTCGAGCTCGCGCTTGATCGCCTTGTCCAGCTTCGTCGCCATCGCGTCCTCTCCTTGCCGTTATCTTTCCCATCGTGCCGATCCCGCCCTCTCCAGCCGACGTCACTCCGGCCGCGTCACTCCCTGAGCGGGCAACGAACGTTCCCCCGCGCCCGGCGGCGCGCGAGTCGGTCGAGTTCTGCCGCGCGATCCTCCCGAGCGTGTCGCGCACCTTTGCACTCTCGATCCGCCTGCTTCCCGGCGCGCTGAACGACGCGGTGCTGGTGTCGTACCTCCTCTGCCGCATCGCCGACACGATCGAGGACGACCACTCGGCCACCGTCGAGCGGAAGGCGAAGCTGCTCCAGACCCTCCTTGCGGCGCTCGACGAACCAGGCTCCGCGCACGCGCTCGCCGCTGCCGCCGACGAGCTGGTCGCCGGCGAGCGCGCGCACGTCGACCTCGTTCGCGGAGCGCCGCACGTCTTCGCGGTCTACGGCTCGCTCGCCGAGCGTCCCCGCGCACGCGTCAGGCACTGGGTTACCGAGATGGTGCGCGGGATGGAGAAGTTCGTTCGCCTCTACCCGGACGGGATCCGCATCCGCACCCTCGACGAGTACAGGGAGTATTGCTACTACGTCGCCGGCACGGTCGGGAACCTCCTCACCGATCTCTGGCACGAGCACAGCGCGAGCATCGGCATCGACGAGTATCGCGCCCTCTGGCGCCGCTGCCGCGAGTTCGGCGAAGCGCTGCAGACGGTGAACATCCTCAAGGACATCGCCTGGGACGCCGCCAACGAGAACGCGATCTACGTCCCCGAGGATTCGCTGCGCCAGCACGGCAGCAGCCACCGGACGCTCCTCGATCCGGCGCACGTCGAGCAGAACCACGCCGCGGTCGAGGCGCTGATCGCCCTCGCCTGGCGCGACCTCGAGGCGGCGCTCGAGTACTTCGCGACCCTTCCCCGCCGTGCCCTGCGCATCCGCGCCTTCTGCCTGCTCCCCCTCCTCTTCGCCTACGCGACGCTGCGCGAGCTGACCGGCTCGCGGGCGATGCTCCGCCCCGGGGGGACGGTGAAGATCTCGCGCCGGGAGGTGCGTGCCCTCATGGCCACCGGGCTCCTCGTCGTCGGCAGCAACTCCGCGGTCCGCTGGCTCGCCGGGCGCGTCCGGCGCCACCCCTTCCTGCTCCTCCCCGGCGCGCGAGGCTGAGGACGATGCCTAACGCTGCGGCGCCGTTCATCATCGCCGGCTTCCGCGGGGTCGTTCGCGACGACGCCGACGCCCGTGGTGCCTACGCGGAAGCCGCCGGGATCCAGCGCCGGGTCCCCCTCGCCGTCGCCGTTCCCGCCGACGTCGAGGACGTCGTCGCCCTCGTCCGCTGGGCCGCGGCGACGCGGACTCCGCTCGTTCCGCGGGGCTCGGGGAGCAGCATGGCCGGCGGCGCGGTCGGCGAGGGCGTCGTCGTCGACCTCACCCGGCTCACCACCATCGGCGAGGTGGACACCGCCCTTCTCCGGGTCCACGTCGGCCCCGGCGTCGTCCTCGGCGCCCTCAACGCCGCGCTCGCGCCGGCGGGGCTCCGCTTCCCGGTCGACCCGTCGAGCTGGTCGTTCTGCACGTTAGGCGGGATGGCCTCGACCAACGCCGCCGGGGCGAGGACAGTCGCCGTCGGCCCGACCCGCCCGTGGGTGACCGCCCTCGACTGCGTCTTCGCCGACGGCTCCCGCGCCTTCGTCCGCCGCGGCGACCCGCCGCCTAACGTTCCGCCGGTCGCCCGCTTCCTCGCCGCCGCCCCCGCCCTGCGGCGCCGGGAGGGAGAGCGCCCCGCGCGCCACCCGGGCGTCCGCAAGGAATCCTCCGGCTACGCGATCGCGGAGTGGGCGCGTGGCGGCGAGAACGGGGAAGACCTCGTCGACCTCCTCGTCGGCAGCGAGGGCACCCTCGCCATCTTCGTCGGCCTCGAGCTGGCGCTGCAGCCGATTCCCGCGGCGAGTGCGAGTCTCCTCGCCGCATTCCCCTCGCTCGAGACCGCGGTCGACGCCGCCGCTGCCGCGCGCATCGCGGGCGCGAGCGCCTGCGAGCTCCTCGACAAGACCTTCCTCGACGTCGCCGCCGCCGGCCCCCTCCCCGTCGAGATTCCCTCCGGGACCGAGGCGGTCGTGATCGCCGAGGCCGAAGCGGAGAGTTCCCCGGCGGCGCGCGCGATCGTCGCGTCGATCGTCACCGCCTGCGAGCGCGCCGGCGCGAGCGCTGTCCGCGTCGCCGAGACCATAGACGCCGAGAAGCAGCTCTGGGCGCTGCGGCACGCGGCGAGCCCGATCCTCGCCAAGCTCGATCCCGCGCTCAAGTCGATGCAGTTCATCGAGGACGGCGCCGTTCCCCCCCCTCGCCTCGCCGAGTACGTGCGCGGTGTCCGCGCCGCGCTCGCCCGCCAGGAGATTCGCGGCGTCATCTTCGGCCACGCCGGCGACGCGCACATCCATGTGAATCCGCTCGTCGACGTCCGTCGCCCCGACTGGCGTGCGCGCGTGGATGCACTGCTCGCCGAAGTGACAGCGCTCGTCGCCTCACTCGGCGGCACCCTGTCAGGTGAGCATGGCGATGGCCGCCTCCGCGCCCCCCTCCTGGAAGTGGTGTGGGGACGCGAGATCGTCGAACGATTCGCCCTCGTGAAGCAGGCATTCGATCCCGAGGGGATTCTCAACCCCGGCGCCAAGATCGCGCGCCCCGGAGACGGCGGAGTTGGTGACGTGAAGTACGATCCCGCCCTCTCCCCGCTCTCACCGAACGCGCAACGTGCTCTCGCTCACGTCGAACGCGCCCGCGCCTACTCCGCCTTTCGCCTCGACCTGCTGAACGAGTAGCTTCCTCGCGCAACTGGTCACTCGTCACTGGTCACTACTCGCCGTTCTCTCGTCTCTCATCGCACTGTCGCAAGCCGGCCCCGCATGTACTACACTGACCCCCGCCTCACCCTCCTTGCTCGCCCCGTCTTCACGGAGCCGGCCCACCTCCCCGTCGAGTGGCTGGGCGAGAGCACCGACGGCGAGCGGCTCGCCGAGTTCGCGGGGCGGCTCTGCTACATGAGCCAGAAGAATCCGGCGAAGCGGAACACGCGCGACTACCTCGAGAACATCAAGAAGCAGGGGCACGGCTCCGTCCTCGAGCACGCGAGCTATTCGGTCCTCCTCGAGGGCGTGAGCCGCTCGCTCACCCACGAGCTGGTTCGCCACCGGGCGGGCTTCGCCTACTCGCAGCTCTCCCAGCGCTACGTCGACGAGAGCGACGCGCACTTCGTCGTGCCGCCGGCGATCATCGGCGACGACGCCCTCGAGGATGCGTGGCGCGGGCAGATCGAGTCGGCGCTCGCCAGCTACGTCGGCCTCGTCGAGCAGCTGATGGAGCGCTACGCGTGGGTCGCCGACCGCGTGCACCGGAGGAAGATGGCCCGCGAGGCGGCGCGCGGCGTCCTCCCCAACTCCACCGAGACGAAGATCGTCGTCACCGCGAACGCGCGCGCCTGGCGGACGATGCTCGAGCTCCGCTCGAGCGAGGGCGCCGAGCTGGAGATCCGCCGCTGCGCCGTCGCCCTGATCCGCCTCCTCCAGCGGGAGGCGCCCGCCTTCTTCGCCGACTTCGAGATCTACACCGGCGAGGACCGCCGTGAGGCGGCTCGGCTCATCTACCACAAGGTCTGATCGCGCCGAAAAATTTTTCCGGATTTTTTTTCGCCTTCGCGCAAAAAATCATTGCGAGAAAAAATCGGTGCGCGTAGTTTGCGAGCCGAATGATTGGTGGCATTCGAGTTGCGCTCCGCGCTCATGACCACCTCACCGGCATCGGATGACGCGAATCGGTTTCGCCTACAACCAGAAGCCAGACCAGGAGCCACCGCGCGACGGCGGTGACGTCGAGGCAGCACGCCCCGACGAAGAGCCTCCCAGTAGCGCCTCCTCGGACACTGGCGACGAATTCGCCGAGTGGGACTCCGCCGCCACGATCGACGCCGTCGCCAACGCGCTCGGCGCGCTCGGTGACGTCGTCCGCCTCGAGGCGACCGCCGACTTCCCCGCGCTGCTGCGCGAGACCCGCCCCGACATCGTCTTCAACATCGCCGAGGGACTCCGCGGCGTGAATCGCGAAGCGCACGTCCCGGCGATCTGCGAGTTCTTCGGCGTCCCCTACTCGGGGAGCGACCCGCTCACCCTCTCGCTCTGCCTCGACAAGGCACGCACGAAGGAGATCCTCGCCTACCACGGCGTCCCGACCGCGGCGTTCGCGCTCGTCGCCAGCGCCGAGGAGATCCCGGCGCTCCGCGCCCGCATCCGGACGGTCCATCACCTCACGCCGTCGCACGTGGTCCCGAGCGAGCGTCCGCTGCACCTGCCGCTGTTCGTGAAGCCCGTGCACGAGGGATCGTCGAAGGGGATCACCGAGAAGAATCTCTGCCGCACGCTCCAGGAGCTCGAGCAGCAGATCGACTTTCTCCTCGAGACCTATCGCCAGCCCGTGCTCGTCGAGGAGTTCCTCCCCGGCGACGAGTTCACCTGCGCGATCCTCGGCAACGGCGACGCCGCGACCGTTCTTCCCCTCGTCGGGATGAACTTCGGCGCGCTCCCCGACGGCGCGCTGCCGATCTACGGCTTCGAAGCGAAGTGGCTCTGGGATCGCCCTGAGAATCCGCTCGAGATCTTTTCCTGCCCCGCCCCGGTCAGCGACGTGAAGCGCCGCGCGATCGAGAGCGTGGTGCTCCGCGCCTATCGCGTGCTCGGCTGCCGCGACTGGTCGCGCATCGACGTTCGCCTCGACGCCGCCGGCACGCCGAACGTCGTCGAGGTCAATCCTCTCCCCGGGATCCTTCCCAATCCCGAGGACAACTCGTGTTTCCCGAAGGCCGCGCGCGCCGCTGGGCTGAGCTACGACGAGCTCATTCAGTCCTGTCTGCGTCACGCCGCCGAGCGGCAGGGTATCGCCCTGCCAGGTCATCTCGCTCGCCCGTTCGCGAGGCGAGCCGTGGCCTCCGCCTGACGACACGAAGAAGGACAAGATGAAGGTCGCCGTGCTGTTCGACGGGCTGTCCGCGCTGGGGAAGACGCCGGACGTCCTGATCCTCGACACCATCGAAGCCGTCGAAGCCGCGCTCAGCGCGGCGGGCAACGAGGTCATTCGCGTGCCCGTGAATCCCGACGGGCGCTGGGTCGAGCGTGTCCGTCGCGCGAAGTTCGATCTCGTCTTCAATCTCTGCGAGAGCATCGACGGCGTCGGTGCACTCGAGCCAGCGGTCATCTCCGCGCTCGAGCTGATGGGCGTCCCGTACACCGGCGCGAGCAGCTACACCGCCGCGGTCTGCCTCCGCAAGCACGTCGTCAACACCCTGCTCGATCGCATCGGCCTCCCCGTCCCGAAGTTCGCGGTCGTCACCCCGGGCGGCCAGCTTCCCTCGGTCGGCTTCCCCGCGATCGCCAAGCCCGCGGCGGAAGATGCATCGATCGGCGTCGAGCAGCGCTCCGTCGTCCGCAACCTGCGCTCGCTCGGCGATCGCGTCAGCGCGATGCACGAGCGTTGGGACGAGGTGCTCGTCCAGCGCTTCATCGACGGCCGCGAGGTCAACGTCGGGATCCTCGGCGAGACCGCGCTCCCCGTCGCCGAGATCGACTTCGGCGGGATGCCGAAGGGGATGTGGAAGATCGTCTCGTACCAGTCGAAGTGGCTCACCGGCTCCGAGGAGGATCTCGGCTCGGTGCCGCGCTGCCCCGCTGATCTTTCGCCCGAGCTGACCGCGGAGCTGAAGCGCATCGCCCTCGCCGCATGGAAGGCCGTCGGCGGCAGCGGCTATGGCCGGGTCGACTTCCGCGTCGATTCCGCCGGCAAGCCCTGGCTGCTCGAGGTGAACGCCAATCCCGACATCGCCCCCGATGCCGGGCTCGCGCGCATGGCCCGCGTCGCTGGCCTCGACTACCCCGCGCTCGTCCACGCCGTCTGCGAGCACGGGCTCGCCCGCGCGCACGGCGCCCCGAGCGTCGCCGAGCGGTGGGCGCTCGCCCAGCAGCTCTCCGGGATCAGCGGCGCCCCCGACCCGGCGGCGCTCGACCTGTTCGCCGTCGGCCAGCGTTAGGCGATGGACACCATGACGGCTGTCGCGCGCGTTGGGCCCCTCTCGGCCGCTCACCGCGCCCGCATCGCCAGCATCCTCGACGCCACCGGCGTCTTCCGCAGTGAAGAGATCGACGTCGCGCTCGAGCTCTTCGACGAAACGTTTCCGCGCGACGCACGTCCACTCACCGATGCCGCGACGGCCGCGGCATCGCGCAACGACGCTCCCCCCACCGACTCTTCCTACGCCTTCCTCGGCGCCTTCACCCCGGAAGACGAGTTGGTGGGCTATGCCTGCTACGGCCCGACCCCGGACACCGACCGCACGTACGATCTGTACTGGATCGCGGTCGACCCGGCGGTGCAGGGCACGGGCGGCGGAACCCGACTCCTCACCGAGGTCGAACGAAGGCTCGAGGGACTGAACGCCCGAATGCTGGTCGTGGAAACATCGTCCCGACCCGAGTACGCCCCGACACGTGCGTTTTACGAGCGACGCGGCTACGCCGAAGCCGCGCGCATCCGCGAGTTCTACGCACCGGGCGATGACCGGGTCATCTTCACCAAACGGTTCCAGGGAATTTTCAACTCGTCCACGGGGCGGGGAGCGGTGCAGCAATGAGTGACTGGCAGAAGATCCTGCGCGAAGGCGCCGTCGACACCCTCGAGAAGCTCGCCGACAAGTTCGGCCGCGACGTCATCGACGTCGAGGCGCTGCGGCCCGCCTTCGAGAACTTCCAGATGCGCATCACGCCGGCGGCGCTCGACCAGATCAAGGCGGTCGGCGACCCGATGTGGAACCAGTACGTCCCGACGACGAAGGAGCTCGACATCGTCGACGGCGTGATCGACTCCCTCGACGAGGACGCGGACTCGCCGGTGCCGAACATCACGCACCGCTATCCCGACCGCGTGCTCTTCCTCGTCAGCCCGGTCTGCGCCAGCTACTGCCGCTTCTGCACGCGGCGGCGCAAGGTCGGCGACCCGGAGAAGATCCCGCTCAACCAGTACGACTCGGCGTTCCAGTACATCCGCGAGCATCCGGAGGTGCGCGACGTCATCCTCTCCGGCGGCGACCCGATGATGCTCAGCGACCGGCGGATCGAGTACATCCTGCAGAACCTGCGGGCGATCCCGCACGTCGAGATCATACGGTTAGGCAGCCGCATCACCTCGCACCTCCCCGAGCGGATCACGCCGGAGTTCTGCGACATGGTGCAGAAGTACCACCCGATCTACATGAACA
>DASSZC010000057.1:0-6566 GCA_035702925.1 Gemmatimonadaceae bacterium
TGCTGCGCACGATCGCCGAGGCGGCGCGCATCTTCGGGCGCGACGACTGGCGCGATCTCGCGCTGAAGAACGGCGAGATGCTCTTCCACGAGATGGTGTGCGATGGCCGCGTCATGCGGACGCGCACCGCCGGCCAGACGCGCCTCGCCGGCTATCTCGAGGATCACGCCGCCGTCGGACTCGGCGCGCTCGCGCTCTACGAGCTGACCTTCGATCGCGCCTGGCTCGATGGAGCGCGCGCACTGGCCGCCGCCGTCGTCGAGTGGTTCTGGAACGAGGAGACCGGTGCCTTCTTCGACACCGCGCGCGATCACGAGACGCTGGTCACGCGTCCGCGCGAGGTCACCGACAACGCGGTGCCGTCGGGGAGCTCGCTCGCGGCGGAGCTGCTCGTCCGCATCGGCGAGCTCGTACAAGACGCGGAGCTCGTCCGCCGCGGGCGGTGGATCGCCGAGACGCTGGCCGAGCCGATGGCGCAGCACCCGCAGGCCTTCGGTCACCTGCTCGGCGTCGCCGATTGGGTCGCGAATGGCGCGGTCGAGCTGGCGATCGCCGGCCAGCCGTCGGATCTGCGGTTCACCGCCCTCGTCGCCGAGACGCGCGAGCGATACCTTCCCGCGCTTGCGCTGGCCGGAGGGGAAGCGGGCGACGCCGCGGCCGGGATCGGCCTCCTTGACCAGCGTGAGGCACGCGGCGGGGCGCCGACGGCGTACGTCTGCCGGAACTACGCCTGCGACGAACCGGTGACCGATCCGCGCGCGCTCGGCGAGCAGCTCGACCGGGTGTCGCGCCGCGCCTGACGTCAGGCACGACCGGCCCGACAACAATTTACGCAACGCATCGTGAGCAACCCGACCGCCACCGAGACTCCCGCGTCGTTCACCCGCGGATTGTTCGCTCGCGCGATCTACGACGAGCTGGTCTTCCCCTTCCCCGCCCCGCTCGACGAGCGGTCGCCGGACGAGGCGAAGGTCATCCGCCGGCTGACCCGCGACATTGCCGAGATGACGGCGGCGGGATTGATCGACGCCGAGCGATCGGATGCGGAAGAGACGATCCACGAGGAGACGATTCGCGCCTTCGCCGAGCGCGGGCTGCTGGCGCTGACGATCCCGAAGGAATACGGCGGGCTCGGGCTGTCGGCGACCGGCTATGCGCACATGCTCGGAGTGGTCGCGGCTGCGGATCCGTCGTTAGGCGTCCTCGTCGGCGTTCACTGCGGGCTCGGCTCGAAGGCGATCGTGCTCTTCGGCAACGAGGCGCAGAAGGCGCGGTACCTGCCGGTGCTCGCGCGAGGCGAGACGCTCGCGGCGTACGCGCTGACCGAACCGGAAACCGGGAGCGATGCGCAGAACATCAAGACAACCGCCGATCTCAGCCCCGACGGCCGGTCCTGGCTGCTCAACGGGCGGAAGATCTGGATCGGCAATGGCCAGCGCGCGGGAGTGATCGCGACGTTCGCGCAGACCTGGGTCGAGCGGCGCGGGGAGCGCGTGCGGCGGCCGACGGCGTTCATCATCACCCCGCCGGCGAATGGCTTCAAGGTGCTGGGCACCTTCCGCAAGCTCGGCATCCGCGGCTCGACGCAGGCGGAGCTCGAGTACAAGGACCTGCGCGTGCCGGTGGAGAACGTGCTCGGCGAAGTCGGCAAGGGGTTCAGCGTGGCGGTGCACGTGCTGAACGGCGGGCGTCACTCGCTCGCCGCGGGGTGCGTCGCCGGGACGAAGGGGATGCTGAACATGATGACCGACTACGCGGAGAAGCGCGTCCAGTTCGGGCAGCCGATCGCCAACTTCGAGATCACCCAGCGCAAGCTGTCGACGGCGGCGTGCGAACTGTACGCGGCGGATGCGATGCTCGGAGTGTTAGGCAGGCTCGCCGACACTCCTGACGCGGACCAGTCGCTCGAGGCGGCGTGCTGCAAGGTGTTCGCGACCGACCTGCTCTGGCGCACGGCGGACGAGTTGGTCCAGGTCGCGGGCGGGCGCGGGTTCGTGAAGCCGTACCCGTACGAGCGACTGCTGCGCGACGCGCGGATCAACCGGATCTTCGAGGGGACGAACGAGATCCTGCGACTGTTCATCGCGCTGAACGGGATCGCCGAACCGGCGCAGCGTCTCGCCGGGTTGGGTTCCGCGCTGAAGCGCCCACTGCGGAACGTCGGTCTGTTAGGCGGCTACGCGGCGGAGAAGCTGATGCAGCGGTTCGGGGCGACGGCGTCGCTCGACGCGACGCTCGACGAGCGGCTGGAAAAGCACAAGGCGAAGCTGGAGAAGCACGTCGGCGAGCTGGCGACGGCGACGGAGAAGGCGATCACCGCGCACCGGAAGGAGATCATCGAAAAGCAGTTGATCCTCGAGCGGCTGGCGAACATGGCGATCGACCTGTTCGCGACGGCGTGCACGATCTCACGGACGCAGCGGATGATCGAGACGAATGCGAGTGACGCCGGGTTGGTAGCCCGATCGATTGCGCTGTGCGACCTGTTCTGCGTGACGGCGGGGCTGCGGTTCCGCGAGAACCGGATCGCGCTGGAGTCGGAGGCGGTGGACGAGCAGCGGCGGGTGGTGGCGGCGCAGGTGCGGGAACGCGGAGGGTACGCGATCCCGGATGTGATCCTGGAGGGATAAGGACTGAGTCCTGATGCACGTGTTTCGCAGTTCCGATGCACGGTTGTTTCGAAGCTGCGATGCACAGTGGGCGAAGCAGCGATGCACGGGTAGCGCGAGTACGAGGTGCACGGTGCACGATGAACGAAATCAGATGCAAGGAACCGCTGGTTGGATGACGGCACACCACCCGTCCCACCGCCGGCCGCTCGTCAATCGTGCAGCGGATGCGGTGTCGTTCACCGTGAATCTCTTACTCGCGCTTCCCGTGCATCGCTGTTTCGAAGAGCCTGTGCATCAAAACACTAAACCCCGAGCCGGCGAGCCCTTGGTCTGCCTTTACGCGTGTCCGCACCACCGCAGCACTACCGTCCCCGCGACTGTTCCTTCCCCGCGCTCGATGAGCGTCGGCTCGAACTCGGGGTTGAGTGAGAGGAGCTCGATCGACGCCGCGCCGACGCGTCCGACGCGCTTGACGACGTAGCCGTCGTCGGGGCGGCGGGCGACGATGATCGCATCGCGCGCGACCTCCGGACCGATGCGGACGAGGACGACGTCGTCGGAGTGCAGGAGGGGGAGCATGCTGTCCCCCTTCACGGTCAGCGCGACGTAGCGGCCGCGCGGTAGATCGTCGGGGATCGTAAGCCAGCTGTCGCAGGGCTCGTCCCAGAGGACGCGACCGGCGCCAGAGGCGATCCCGAGCTCGAGACGCGGAGCGAAGCCGGCGTCGGCGGCGGGGGCGATGACGCGCGACAGCGCGCCGGCGATGAGCGCGGGCCGGGCGGCGGGGATCGCCGCGAGGCAGCGGACACCGAAGCGCGCGCCTAACGCTCCGCTGGCGAGGCGGCGCGCGCGGGGCGCGGCACGGAGCTCGGCCGCCCCGGTCGGGCGCCGCCGCGCGCGGAGCTCGGCCGCCTGCCACTCGAGGAAGCGGGGGTCGGGATCGGACTCGAGCGAACGCTCGGCGAGCGCAGCGGCGAGGGCGACGAGGGTGTCGGTCTCGTGCTCCCGCGCGTCATCGCGCGGAGAGCGGGAGCCTGGTGCTGGGACATGATCAATCATTGGTCCGTTCCGGAGAGGGACCCTCGGTGGCCGCCGCGCCCGAGGGGACGCGCACCGGTCGTACCGGCGCGGAGGGCGGCATGCGCGGGGCGAGCGGCCCGGCGCGGGTGAACAGGGTCTCGAGCGCGCGACGCTCGGCGTCGCTCGAGGCGGCGAGATGCAGGTCGGCGCGCGCACGGAGGCGCGCACGGAGGCGCTCGACGCGCTTGCCGACCGCGGCGTAGCCGATGCCGAGCCAGGACGCGATCTCGCGATAGGGCACGTGGTGGCTCACCCAGACGAGGAGAAGCCGCTCGTCATCGGAGAGGTCGGCGAGCAGCGCGCTGGCGAGCGAGGCGACGGCGCGCGAGGGTCGTGGCGGCTCCCATCCCGGTCCGGCGCTCGCGCGCTGCGAGGATTCGGAGCAAAGCGCGTCGCCCGCCGATGGGTGGTCGCCGAGCGCGGACTCGCGCACGCGGCGCGCGCCGCCGGCGGTGCGGCGGCTGTTGAGGATGCGGTTGCGCAGCGACGCGACGAGGTACGCCGGGAGCGAGCGCGGTGTCGCAGCGTTAGGCGCGACCAGCGCGAGCGCGGCGTCCTCGAGGGTCTCGCCGACGAGGTCGTCGCGCTCACCGCCACTGGCGCCGAGCCGGTGCGCGTGATGGTCGAGCAGCGCCTCGAACCGAAGCAGGAACTCCCGCAGCGCGCTCGTGTCCCCCCGGCGCATCGCCTCGACGAGTGCCCCGTCGCCGAGCGCCCGCGCGGCATTGGCTGGCCGTTCGTCCCCTGACCTCCGCGGCGCAGTCATCGGTCGCGTGGTGAGCGGGGACGAACGAGGGGGTCGATGGACATCGGAAAGCCAGGCATCTGCGTCGCTCGGAAACGGGCTGCATGTTAAGCCGAACAAAGACCGAAAGCAAGAGTGAAAAAAAAGGGCTGTCACCGCTCCTGGTGCGCGCGGCCTGAAGCGGCTCGCGGCGCGGTTTCCGGCGCGGTGGGCGCGACGTGGGACGCGCTGCCGCCCGGTCGCTGCTCACGGTCAAGGAGCACCATTTCCGCGGCCGCGATGGTGCCGCGCTGGTGATCGATCTCGGTCTCGAGCGAGGCGACGCGCGCGTTGAGCGCATCGACGTCGGCGCCCATCCGCATCACGTAGCGAACCGGGGCGTGAAGGGTGTAGACCAGCCCGACCGCGGTCGCGAGGCTGGTCAGTGCACGCGGCGTGATCAGCCAGCCGTGGTCATCGGGGATCGGAGCGGAGCTCTGTCGGGTCATGTGCGTCGTGGTTCGGGTTCACCGATATGACACACGACCATGACATCGAACAGCAGCCGTCAGCTATTAGCCGTTAGCTGTGAGCGACTGCGGTTACCGCCGTCGCTGACAGCTAATAGCTAACGGCTAATAGCTGCCGTTCACGTTCCTTCGAAGTCCAGCCCGAGGTCCAGCGCCGGCGCCGAGTGCGTGAGCGCGCCGACGGAGATCCAGTCCACTCCCGTCTCGGCGATCCCGCGCACGCGATCGCGGGTCACGCCACCTGACGCTTCGACGGTCGCGCGGCGGGCGACGAGCTTCACGCAGTCGCGCATCTGGTCGAGCGACATGTTGTCGAGCATGATGATATCGGCGCCGGCGGCGACGGCGCGCTCGACCTGCTCGATGCGATCGCATTCGACCTCGACCTTCGCGCCGGGTGGCGCCATCTCCCGAGCGCGCGTGATGGCGAGCTGCACATCGCCGTCGACCGCGGCGAGGTGGTTGTCCTTGATGAGGACGGAGCTCGAGAGGTTCATGCGGTGGTTGCGCCCACCGCCGGCGCGCACCGCGTACTTCTCGAGGCGGCGCCAACCTGGCGTCGTCTTCCGCGTGTCGAGGATCTTGGCGCGAGTGCCGGCGACGGCGTCGACGTACATGCGCGTCAGCGTAGCGATCCCCGACAGGCGCTGCATGAAGTTGAGCGCGACGCGCTCGGCGCTGAGGATCGCGCGGGCCTTGCCGGTGAGGAAGAAGACCGGCGTCGCTTCGCCGACGCGCGTGCCATCCTCGGCGTCGACGCGGACGGTGACCGACTCGTCGAGCATGTGGAAGGCCTCGATCGCGATCGGCCCGCCGCAGATCACGCCCTTTTCTCTCGCGACCAGCGTCGCATGCGTGCGGCGGTCGGAGCGGACGGTGGCGATCGTCGTCACGTCCTGGAAGGCGCCGTCTTCCTCGAGCGCGGCCTTCACCAGGTGGCGCGTCTCTTCGCTGGAGAGCGGGAAGAGCAGGTGTTCGTCGGTGTTGGTGGCGCGCACCGAGCGCGGGGTCACGATGTGGCGCCGGGTCTCTTCCGGCTCGCGTGGAGTGGTCATCGGTCTCCTACTCTCCGGGGTCGAACGTCTCCGGGACGGGAGAGAGCGGTGGTCCGCCCTTCCCCCCGATCGCGATCATTCGCTCGATGGCGCGGCGCGCGCGCTTCGCGACGTCGGCGGGCACCGTGATGCGGTGCTCGAGCAGCTCGAGCGAGCGCAGCACCTTCGGCAGCGTCGTCACCTTCATGTACGCGCACACGGCGCGCTCGTTCGCCGCGAAGAAGGTCTTCGTCGGGTTCTCGCGGCGGAGCCGGTGCAGGATGCCGACCTCGGTCGCGACGATGAACTCATCGTTAGGCGATTCGGCGGGACGCCGGATCATCCCTTCCGTCGACAGCACCTTCACCCCCTCGGCGCTGACGGTCCCCGCCGAGACCGCATCGAGCACGCTCGTCGAGCAGCCACACTCGGGATGAATCAGGAACTCCGCTCCGGGATGACGCGCGCGCTGCTGCGTGATGTGCTCGGGATCGATCCCGGCGTGCACGTGGCACTCCCCCATCCAGACGCGGATGTTCTCCCGCCCCGTCATCCGCCTGACGTGGGCGCCGAGGAACATGTCGGG
>DASSZC010000020.1:0-3798 GCA_035702925.1 Gemmatimonadaceae bacterium
CGTACATCGTGTACAACGACGCGCCAAAGGTCGCCCAGCTGAAGGCGCAGTTTCCGCAGTTGTACCAGTAGCCCTCGCGTCGAGTGACTGCGTCGAGGAGGGGGGCGTCTCTCTGGTATCCGGAGACCCCGATCCCAACGCTGGAGAAACCTCGTGTCGCGACCTGCCGTAGAGTGGCCCTGCCTTCAACACAGGACCGGCAATGCGTACCTCACTCGCGCGTCTCTTTCAGCTTCGCCCCTTCCTGACTTCGGCGATCATCGGCATTCCGATCGTCCTGCTGATCGCGATCGGGGTGTTCACGGTGCTGACGTTGAAGTTCCTGTTCTTCGTCGTGCTGCCGATCGGGCTCGTTGTCTGGCTCTTCCGTCGCATCTTCGGGCGCCCGCGAGTCGTCTGACCGGCGCGGCGCTGGCCGGACTGGCTGCTCTCGCGCTCCTCTCGCATCCAGCGCGGGCGCAGCTCCCGGCGGGCGAGCCGGCGCGCTTTCTCCAGCGATACATCGGCCTCACCCCGGCGCAGATCGAGCAGGCGCGGGGTGGGGTCGTCGTCACGCGCGTGCTCGACGCCACCGACCCTGACGAAGTCGCGATCTTCGGCATCGTCGCGATCGACGTCCCCCGCGCGACGATCGCCGCGCGGGCGCGAGACGTGCCGAACTTCCTGCGCGGCGCGACTCGTCCCGCCTTCGGGATCTTCGGCTCTCCGGCGACAGCAGCGGATGCGCGCGGGTTCAGCGCCGAGCAGAGTGATCTCGACGCCCTGAAGGGGTGCCGTCCCGGCGATTGCGACGTGAAGATGCCCGTGCCGAAGTTCGACGAGTTCGGGCGATCGATCAACTGGTCGGCGCCGGACGCGCCGGCGCGAGTGAACACCATCGTCAGGCAGACGATGGCCGATTACGTCGAGCGCTATCGTCGCGGGGGGAGCGCGGCAATGGTCGAGTACGGGGACCAGAAGTCGACGCGTCGTGCCGCCGATACCTTCGGGTCGCTGCTCGCCGAGTCTCCGTACCTGTACGACTATGTCCCCGCGTTCCAGCGCTACCTGCAAGGGTATCCGGCAGCGACGCTCCCGGGGACGACGGATGCGTTCTACTGGGCGACCGACCGGCTTCCATCGCTGCGGCCGATCCTCAGCATCACGCACCTCTCGATCTACGAGCCGACCGATGCGCCGTTGACGCTCATCAGCGCGAAGCAGCTCTACGCGAGCCACTACTTCGTCGGCGCCTTCACGCTCACCACGCTGCTCGACCGCCCCGACGCGCGCAACGGACAGGGGAGCTATTACATGGTGGTGCAGCGCATGCGTTTCGATCACCTGCCGAGCGGGGGATTGCTCAACATCCGCGGCCGGGTGATCGGCAAGATGAACGAGGCACTGGCCGCCGAGCTTCGCCAGCGCAAGGCCGCGCTGGAGGCGGGTCGCTGACGGGGCGGCGAGGACTGGCAGAACGGCGCGCGACACACGTGATTTCAGCTGTGAGCATGAACTCCACCCTCTCGCGCTTCCTCCCGATGATGCGTGCGCTTCTTCTGGCCGTGCTGCTGGGCGTACCGGCGTTCGCCGGCGCGCAGGATACGACGGTCTTCACTCATGCCGACACGATCCGCGGCTCGGTGACGCCGGAGCGCGCGTGGTGGGACGCGTCCTTCTACGACCTGCACGTCGCGGTCTCGCCGCGGGACAGCAGCATCCGCGGGTGGAACGGGATCACCTACAAGGTCCTTGGCGGCGCGAAGGAGATGCAGATCGACCTGCGGCTCCCGCTCATCGCCGACAGCGTCGTGCAGGATGGGCAGCGGCTCGCCTTCCATCGCGACGGTGACGCACTGCTCGTCACACCGACCGCCGCGCAGGACAGCGGCGCACAGAAGACGGTGACCGTCTACTACCACGGCAAGCCGCCAGCGGCGAAGCATGCGCCGTGGGACGGCGGCTTCGTCTGGGCGCACGACAGCGTCGGCAATCCATGGGTCGTGACCGCGGCCGAGGGGATCGGGGCGAGCGTCTACTGGCCGATGAAGGACATCTGGGCCGACGAGCCGGACAGCCAGCGCGTCGCGGTCACGGTACCGAACCCGATGATCAACGTTTCCAACGGCCGCCTGCGGCGGACCGTGCCTAACGGCGACGGGACGACGACGTACGAGTGGTTCGTGTCGAGCCCGATCAACGGCTACGACATCGCGGTCAACGCCGGCTCGTATGCGCACAGCTCGAGCACGTACGCGGGTGAAGCGGGGACGCTGACGATGGACTTCTATCCCCTGGCGATCCACGCCGACACCGCGCGGGTCCAGTTCGCGCAGGCGCGGCCGATGCTCGAGTGCTTCGAACGGTGGTTCGGGCCCTACCCCTGGTACGCCGACGGCTACAAGCTGGTCGAGACCCCGCACCTCGGGATGGAGCACCAGAGCGCGGTCGCCTACGGCAACCACTACAAGAACGGCTACCTCGGCCACGACCTGTCGCACACCGGGCTCGGGCTGCAGTGGGACTACATCATCGTCCACGAGAGCGCGCACGAGTGGTGGGGGAACAACATCACGGCGAAGGACCCCGCCGACATGTGGGTGCACGAGAGCTTCGCCAGCTACGCCGAGGGGATCTATACCGAGTGCCAGCAGGACAAGGAGGCGGGGGCGGCGTACCTTCGCGGGCTGCGCCTGAACATCGCCAACGACGCGCCGGTGGTCGGCCACTTCGGGGTGAACAACGAAGGGTCGGGCGACATGTACTACAAGGGCGCGAACATGCTGCACACGATCCGCCAGGTCGTCGGCGACGACGACAAGTGGCGTGAGATCCTGCGCGGGCTGAACAAGACCTTCTGGCACCAGACGGTGACGGGGCAGCAGGTGCGCGACTACATCAGCGCCCAGGCGGGGCGCGACCTGAGCAAGGTGTTCGAGCAGTACCAGAACACGACGAAGATCCCGGTCCTGCAGTACAGGCTCGCCGGGTCGACGCTGTCGTATCGCTGGTCGAACGTGGTGCCCGGCTTCGACATGCCGCTGCGGATCGCGACCTCGGCAACCGAGTGGAAGATCGTGACGCCGCGCGAGCAGTGGCAGACGGTGAGCGTCTCGTTCGGGAGGCGCGAAGGGTTCCGCGTCGACGAGAACTATTACGTGACCGTCGAGAAGGTCAGCGGCGCAACCGCGGCGGCGGGCTCCGCATCGCCGCGCTCGGAGCGGTAGCAGCGGTGGCTGTCGAGTCGGACCTGCCGGGCGCGGTTCCCGGGGCTGCGATCACGCCATCGGCGTCGCACCCGGCCATCAGCCATCCGACGAAGAAGGAGCGCGTCGGCCTCGAGCTCGTCGCCATCTATTCCTTCGTGAAGGCCGGCGCGCTGCTCGCCGCCGGCCTCGCCGCGTTAGGCATGCTCAACGGCCGCGTCTCGATCGCCGCCAACAACTGGCTCGAGGGGCTCGCCCTCCGCTACGAGTCGCGGCTCGCCGGCCGTCTCGCCGAGCACGTCCTCCCGTACATCGACCAGGCGAACGGCCGGCACCTCATCGAGATCGCGATCGGCGCCTTCCTTTTCGCCGTGGTCTACGTCGTCGAGGGTGTCGGCCTCTGGTACTGCCGCCGCTGGGCCGAATACCTGACCATCGGCGTCAGCGCATCGTTCCTCCCCTTCGAGCTTCTCGCGATCTTCCGCCGGCCGTCGCTCGCGCTGCTGATAACGTTCGGGCTGAACGTCATCGTCGTCGCGTTCCTCGCATGGCAGCTGAAGGTGGCGGACGAGGGACGAGGGGCGGGACGATAGCGAACTGCGACTGCGCAACT
>DASSZC010000105.1:0-10669 GCA_035702925.1 Gemmatimonadaceae bacterium
GTCAGCGAGGTGCGCCAGCGCGAGTAGCCTAACGCGAGGGCGGCCTCGCGGAGCGAGGTCGGGACGAGGCGGACCATCTCCTCGGTCGTGCGCGTCACCATCGGTATCATCATCGCCGCGAGCGCGACTCCGCCGGCGAGCGCCGAGAAGTGCCCGACCGGCCGGACGAGGAACTGCCAGGCGAAGATGCCGACGACGATCGACGGCAGCCCGTTCAGGACGTCGGAGAGGAAGCGCACCACCGTCGCCAGCTTCGTTGCCCGGTGCTCGGCGAGGTACAGCCCAGCGCCGATCCCGATGGGGAGGCCGATCGCCATCGCCGTCGCGACGAGGATCAGGGTGCCGACGATCGCGTTGGCCATCTCGCCTCCGGTCTCGCCGATCGGCTTCGGCATCTGCGTGAAGAAGGCTACCGTCAGCGACGACGCGCCCTTCTTCAGCAGGTAGAAGAGGATGAAGAGGAGCGGGAGTGTGGCGATGAGCGCGGCGATCCACGTCAGCCCGACCATGATCGCGTTGACGACTTTCCGCCGCCCCATCGCGTGGACGGTGCGTGCGGCGTAGGCGCGCTGCGTCACGCTCGGGTGCTCGCGTCGCGGCGGGACGACGATCTGCGGGCGGGGGGCGGTGACCATGTCAGTCGTGCCGGGCGACGCGCCAGACCAGCCAGCGGGCGATCCCGTTGACGATCAGCGTGACGACGAAGAGGGTGAAGCCGACCGCCATCAGCGCCGAGAGGTGCAGGTCCCCAGTCGCCTCGCTGAACTGGTTGGCGATCAGCGACGCCATCGTGTAGCCCGGCGCGAGGAGCGACGAGGAGATCTCGTGGGTGTTGCCGATGACCATCGTCACCGCCATCGTCTCGCCTAACGCGCGACCGAGACCGAGGATGACGCCCCCGATGATTCCCGAACGGGCGAAGGGGAGGACCGCCCCCCAGATCATCTCCCATCGGGTCGCGCCGAGGGCGAGCGCCGCCTCCCGCTGCGACCGGGGAACGGCGAGGAGCACCTCCCGGGCGACCGCCGAGATGTACGGCAGGATCATGATCGCGAGGATCACCCCTGCCGCCAGCATGCTCGGGCCATAGTTCGGTCCGGAGAAGAGCGGCGTCGCCCCGAGGTGCAGCGTGTCCTTCAGGAAGGGCACGACCGCCGTTCGGAGGAGCGGAATCAGTACGAAGATCCCCCACAGCCCGTAGACCACGCTCGGCACCGCGGCGAGGAGGTCGACGAGAAAGGAGACGGGCTGTCGAAGCCACGCCGGCGCGAACTCGGAGAGATAGATCGCCACGCCTAACGCGAGCGGCGTCGCGATCACCAGCGCGAGGATCGAGGAGACGATCGTTCCGTAGAGCGCGGGCGCGGCGCCGAACGCGCCGTTGACCGGGTCCCAGTCGCTCGAGGTGAGGAACGAGAAGCCGAAAGTGTGCAGTGCCGGCCAGGCGGCGACCCCGATCTCGACCGCAATCGCGACGAGGAGCAGCGGAACGCAGGCAGCGAAGATCGTGATCGCGATCCGGTAGACGCGATCACCGATCCCCGCACTCGCCAGGCGGGCAGCGAGCCCGCCTGGCGAGTCATCTTCGAGCGGCAACGGACCGACGACCGTTTCCGGCGCCGTCACGAGCTGGCGCCGACCTTGATCGTCTTGAGACGCTCGACGAGCTGCTTCGACATCGCGGCGGGGAGCGGGGCGTAGTCGAGCGTGGCGGCCTCCGGCTGGCCATCAGTGAGCGCCCACGTCAGGAAGTCGACGAGCTTCTTTCCCTTGGTCGCGTCGGGCTGGTTCTGGTAGACGAGGATCCAGGTAAAGGACGCGATCGGATACGCGCCCGCTCCCTTCGCGTTCACGATCGAGACCCGGTAATCGGTGTTGGCCGGAAGGCTGCCCGCGGCGGCTGCCGCTGCGGCGGTCGCCGACTCGATCGAGGGGGCGACCATCTCACCAGACGCGTTCTTCACCAACGCGGTCGCGATGTGGTTCTGCTTGGCGTATGCCAGCTCGGCGTAGCCGATAGCCCCGACACTCTGGCGCACCTGTCCGGAGACAGCCTCGTTCCCCTTCGCGCCGAGCCCCGTCGGCCACTGCACTTCCTTGCCCTTGCCCGGCCCGCTCTTCCACGCCGGACTCACCGCCGAGAGGTAGTCGGTGAAGATGAAGCTCGTCCCGCTCCCGTCCGAGCGGTGGACGACGAGGATGTCCGCGTCAGGCAATGCGACGCCCGGGTTCAGCGCGGCGATTCGGCGGTCGTTCCACTTCTTGATCGTCCCGAGGTAGATGTCGGCGAGCGCCGGCCCGTCGATCTTCAGCGGTTGCTTGAGCTGGGGCAGGTTGTAGATCAGCGCGACGGCGCCGAGTACCGTCGGGAAGTGCAGGATCGGCCCGCCCTTCGCCTTGCCCAACTCGTCGTCGGACATCGGACTGTCCGACGCGCCGAAATCGACCGTCTGCTCGCTGAGCTGGCGAATGCCGCCTCCCGAGCCGATCGACTGGTAATTGATCTTCACGCCGGTCTTCGCGGCGTAGTCGGCGAACCACTTGGAGTAGATCGGATACGGGAATGTCGCGCCCGCACCGGTGAGTGCGACCGAGCCGGAGCTCGATGTCGATGTGGCCGTGCTGTCGGAACCCTTCCTGGCTTCGGACGAGCAGGCAACGAGCAGTGCGGCGGCGGACGCCAGGGCGACCAGTCTCACGTGACTCTCCGGGGGAATGGGGTTTGATGTGCACCGAAGTCTATCCATTCCCGGGGCGCGATTCGTCGGCGGTTGCCCGACGTTACGAATGCGTTACAGAAGTCACCAAGCGGGACGAAAACGGGGGCGGCCATCGCTGGCCGCCCCCGTCGTTCGCTGCTGGACCGCGGCCTAGAAGGCGGCCGAGACGTGCAGGTTGTAGGTGCGGAGGTCCAGGTTGGGGGCCGCCGCGCCATTGGGCGACTGCTGCTGGTAATCGAGCGCCCACGACAGCTTGCTGTTCACGTCGTGCGTGATGCCGGCGACGATGAACTTCCCCTTCACGACCGGGAAGTCGCCGTTGTTCGGGACGTAGCCGTTGTCGCCGCTGACCTGGTCCCAGCGGAGGAGGACGCCCCACGCCTTGTTACCGGTCGGGCTCATCATGGCGAACGGCTTGAGGTGGGTGTAGGCGCTCAGCACCTTCCCCGAGCGATCCTCGGTGACGACGCCGGTCGGCGAGTTGCGCTCGTTCTCGTTGGTCGAGACTTCATAGTCGCCGCCGAGCATGAACGCCGGAGCCTTGTAGCCGGCGAAAACGCCGGCGCGGTCGTGCTTCCGCCCCTCAGCGGGCCGCAGCGCGCTCTGCACGGTACCCTTGTAGAACCAGGGGGCGAGCACGAGGCCCTTGGCCATCGTACCGCCGAACGGGGTCAGCGTCAGGCGGGCCGAGTAGTCCTTGAAGCGGTCGTTCTCGGCGGTCGTATAACCAGGACCGTTCGCCACCTCGGCGAACAGCTCACCCATCCCATTGCCGAACGACAGCGTCGTCGACGCACCGAGATCAGCCGACGAGAAGAAGCCCGCGCGCTCGGCGGCGATCTTCGCGACGTAGCGTGGCCAGAACGCCTCCTCGGTCTCGTTCAGCACCGTCTGCTGCATGCCGAGGCGGACCTGGGCGTTCGTGCCCATGAAGCCCTCGCCATTCGTCCAGTAGTCATACTGCACGTACGCGTACTTCGCGCGCATCGTGTAGCCGTTGTTCCCGCCTGGACGATAGATGTCCGACGTGAAGCGGAGGCTGGTGCGATCCCCGATCTTCGCCTTCGCCGTCACGTATGCGCGCTCGAGCTGGAACTGGTTCGCGGAACGGGTCCCGTTGCCCTTGGCGCCACCGTAGATGACCTGGGGGTAGAGGAGTCCGGAGAACTCAATGGGGACCGAGGCGGTCGGCGTGGCGGCCGGCGCCGGCGTGGCCGGCTGCGACGGCGTCTGCTGCGCGGCTGCGATGGCGGGGATGGCGCCCGCAACGAGGGCGAGGACGGTGCGATTCACGATGTGTCGTGTCATTGAAGAATCGTTGGTTGTTCAGCGTGGAACTACAGTGGGAAGGACGATTGGGATCCGTGCGCGCCACTATCGTGACGAAGCGCACACCGCTCAGGCCATGTGTACCGCCGATCAGCCCAACGATGCCTTCACCGTGTCACCGCCGTGTGGGCGACTCCGTCACGCTCGTGTAACGGCGTCCGGGAACCAGGCGGTGACCGTAGTGCCCGCGCCGGGCTCGCTCGTCGCGGCGACGCGGCCGCCGTGCGCCTCGACGAGATGCTTCACGATGGCGAGCCCGAGCCCGGTGCCGCCCGCGGCGCGCGCGCGCCCGGGATCGGCGCGATAGAAGCGCTCGAAGATGCGCGCGAGGTGCACCGCGCCGATCCCGCTGCCGGTATCGCTGACGCCGATCGCGACGCGGCTTGCCTCGCGCCGCGCGAAGACCGTGACCGTCCCGGCCGCGGTGTGGCGAAGGGCGTTCTCGGTGAGGTTGGCGAGGACCTGCCTAACGGCCGTGCCGTCGGCGTGCAGTGTCCCGGCGTCGTCGGCGACCTCGGTCCGCACGGCGACGCCCTTGTGCGATGCCGCCTCGCCGATCGCCGCGGCGGCCTCGCTCACGAGCGCACGCAGGTCGAGCGCCGCGAGGTGCGGCTGCCACCCGCCCGACTCGATCCGCGAGAGGTCGAGCAGGTCGTCGACGAGGCGCTGCATGCGCTGCCCGCTCGCCCTGATCGCCTCGATGAACTGCCGCCGCTGCGCCTCAGGGGGATCGTGATCGGCGAGCGTCTCGGCGAAGCCGACGATGACGGTGAGCGGGGTTTTCAGCTCGTGCGAGACGTTGGCGACGAAGTCGCGCCGCACCGTTTCGAGGCGCCTGATCGGCGTGAGGTCGAGCATCGCGAGCACCGCCCCGCGCGCTCCCTGCAGCGGGCGAGCAGTCAAGAGGAGGGTCTTGCCAGCGAGGTGCAGCTCGACGCCATCGGTTCCCTCGCCGCCGAGCGCGTCGCCGAGCGCGGTTCGAAGCGCCGGATCCCGCGGGAGCTGGTCGGAGGGGAAGGGGGCGTGCGCGGAGACCCCGAGCAGCGCGCGGGCGGCCGCATTGACCCGCACCACGCTGCCGGCGGCGTCGACGGCGACCACGCCCTCATCGAGCGAATCGACGAGCGCCGTCATCAGGGCATCGTCACGCTCGAGGGCGGCGAGTCGCGCGGCGAGCTGCTCGGCCATGCGATGGAGCGCGCTCGCCAGGTCGCCGACCTCGCCAGGGGCGGCGAGGCGCGGCCGCTGCGCGAGGTCGCCGGCGGCAATGGCGCGGGCGACCCCGCTGAGTTCCGCGATCGGCTTCGAGATGCTGCGCGAGAAGAGCCAGGCGAGGAGGAGGGCGACCGCGGTCGCCGCCAGGCCGGCGGTCAGTACGTCACGGCGCGCCCCGCCGACGATCCCCTCGACCGTCGTCATCCGAACGGCGACGCGGGCCGTGCCTAACGGCGCGCGGGCGGCGGCATAGAGCTCGTCGTCGCCGCGCGCGGGGCTCGTCCGCTGCGAGCGCCCGACGCCGTGACGCCGCGCCTCGAGGATCTCGGGACGCGACGCATGGTTCTGCAGCTCGCCGAGGCGCGACGGCTCGAAGTCCGAGTCACCGAGCACGTGGCCGGCCGAGTCGACGAGGGTGACGCGATGACCGAGGATCGCGCCGAGCGAGTCGGCCAGCGCGTCGGCCCCGGCCAGCGCGGTCCAGCGGGCGGCGACCACTCGTGCCTCACGTTCGAGCTCGTCTCCCGTCTGCCGGTAGAGGCGATCGCGCAGCCGCTCGCTGGCGATCGCGATGACGAACAAGACGAGAATCCCGACGAGCGTCAGCGATCCGGCGAGGAGTCGCTGGGCGAGGCGCATCAGCGGTCGCCGGAGCGGGGCGGCGCGTTCAACCGATAGCCGAAGCCGCGGACCGTCTCGATCAGCGCCCCCGCGGCGCCCAGCTTCGTGCGCAACCGCTGCACGTGCATGTCGACTGTCCGCGTCTGGATGTCGGGCGCTGCTTCCCAGACCGTCTCGAGCAGGTGCGAGCGCGCCTGCACCCGCCCGCGCCGTTCGGCGAGGGTGGAGAGGAGCTTGTACTCGGTCGGCGTGAGCTCCACCTCGTCCCCCTCGACGGTCACGCGGTGCGCCGCGCGATCGATCCGCAGCGGCCCGATCACGAGGGCGTCGCCGCTGCCCACCGACTCGGCGACCCTCGTCCGGCGCAGGATCGCGGCCACGCGCAACACCAGCTCCTGCGGGCTGAAGGGCTTCGTCTGATAGTCGTCCGCGCCTAACGCGAGTCCGCGAATCCGGTCTTCCTCCTCGCGGCGCGCCGTCAGCATCAGGACCGGGACGTCGCGGGTGTTGGGCTCGGCGCGCAACCGCTCGAGCACGTCGTATCCGGAAAGCCCGGGGAGCATCAGGTCGAGCACGACCAGCGCGGGCTCCTCGTCGCGAACGCTGGCCAGCGCCTCGCTCCCGGTCCCCGCGGTCGAGACGCGAAAGCCGGCCTTCGCCAGGTGATAGGCGACGAGGGCGCAGATGTCCGGCTCGTCATCGACGACGAGCACCCGCTCGCCGGCGCCGACGGGGGCAGGGGCGGTCACGCGCGCTGCGCCGCGACGCGGCCGCGGATCTTCGCGACGAGCATTTCGATGGCAACCTCGTTGTGACCGCCGCGGGGGACGATGACATCCGCATAACGCTTGCTCGGCTCGACGAACTGAAGGTGCATCGGCTGGACGGTGGACAGGTATTGGGCGAGGATCTCATCGAGGGGACGGCCACGCTCCGCCATGTCGCGACGGATGCGCCGGATGAGCCGGATGTCGGGGTCGGCATCGACGAAGACCTTCACGTCGCAGAGCGAGCGCACGCGTTCGTCGGCGAAGAGGAGGATGCCGTCGATGACGACGACGAGCCCCGGCTCGATCCGCTCGGTGCGGCTCGAACGCGTGTGAGTGACGAAGTCATAGGTCGGCTTCTCGACCGGGATGCCGGCGCGCAGCATCTCGAGCTGGCTGACGAGGAGATCGATGTCCAGCGCATCGGGATGATCCCAGTTGACGCGGCGCCGTTCCTCCATCGGCAGGTGCGCGAAGTTCCGATAGTACGCATCCATGTCGATGAACGCGACCTGCGAGGCGGCAATCGAGCCGGCAATGCGACGCGCAACTGTCGACTTGCCCGAGCCGGAACCGCCGGCGATGCCGACGATCAGCGACACCCGGTCGCTCCGCTTCGAAGGCAGCGAGCTGCCCGCTGAGCTTCAAGGTGCCGGCGGCGGTGCCGGAATGGGAGCGTTCGGTCTGTCACGGTTGGGTATCGACGAGGGAGGGGCAGTGGCTCGCGATGCAAGCTCGCGCCCTGCAGCGGGGGCGTCAACGCGCACTCCCATGCCCCCGGGGCGGCCGCTAGCTTGGTTGGATGCATAGAGCTCTGTCACGGGGCGTCATCGCCTCGCTCGCGGTCGCCGTAGCGGGATGCGCCTCGTCACCGGCGGCGTCCCCGGCACCGGTCGCGACGACCACCGTGCCAACGAGCGTGCCGGCGAGCGCGCCGGCGCCATGCACCGATACCACGCGCCTCATCGTCGTCACGACCACGGACGTTCACGGCCGGCTCCGTGGATGGGACTATGAGCTGAATCGTCCCGACGCGATCCGCGGGCTGACGCGTGCCGCGACGGTCGTGGATTCGATCCGCGACGCGAACCCGGGTCGGGTGATCCTTCTCGACGCGGGTGACCTCCTGCAGGGCAACATGCTCGCCTATGTCGGCGCCCGCGTCTCCCCGGACACGGTCGTCGGCGTCGTCGCCGCGATGAACGCGATGCACTACGATGCGTCGGCGATCGGGAATCACGAGTACAACTACGGCGTCCCATACCTCGACCGCGCGGTTCGCCAGGCGTCGTTCCCCTTCCTCTCGGCGAACACGTACCTGCCTGACGGCCGGCACGCGTACCCGCCGTTCGCCATCGTCGAGCGCACGGGTGTCCGCGTCGGGATCGTCGGGGCGACGACCCCCGGAGTGATGGTCTGGGATCGCGACAACGTTCGCGGGCGTGTCACCCTCGGCGACATCGTCCCCGCGGTACGTGCCGCCGCCGATTCGGCGCGCGCCGCCGGTGCCGAAATCATCGTGGTGACCGTGCATTCGGGACACAACGAGCCCTCGAGCTACGACACCGTCTCGACCGGCCTGCCGAGCGAGAACGTCGCGGCCAGGGTCGCGCGCGAGATCCCGGGGATCGCCCTGGTCGTCTACGGCCATTCGCACAAGGAGAATGCCGGCTCGACGATCAACGACACGCGCATGCTCCAGGCGAAGAACTGGGCGCAGAGCGTGGGGTGGGCCTCGATCCCGGTGACGCGATGCAACGCCGCGAGTGGAGTGGCGACGGGGGAGATATCGAGCGGTATCGTCCCCGTTGCCGGGCGCGCGGAGCAGGCGGCGGTGCTCGCGGCGACGGATGACCTCCATCGCCGTACCGTCGCCTACGTGACTGCGCCGATCGGCAGCACCCCCGTGAGCTGGAACGGAGACTCGGCGCGCGTCCGCGACACGCCGGTGACGGACTTCGTGCTCGAGGTGATGCGGAAGACCGCGCACGCCGACCTCGCCGCCGGCTCGGCATTCAACTTCTCGGGGCTGGACAGCGGGACGATCAGCATCGCCGACCTCGCCCGGCTCTATCCGTACGACAACACGCTGCGCGCGGTGAGGATCTCGGGGGCGCAGCTCCGCGCCTACCTCGAGCAGTCGTCGCGCTACTACGGAACGTTAGGCGACAGCACCCAGCCGGTGATCGATCCGCAGGTTGCCGGCTACAACTTCGACATCGTCGCCGGCGCGGACTACACCCTCGACCTGTCGCGCCCCTTTGGCGAGCGCGTCACCAGGCTGAAGTTCCACGGCCGCGACGTCGCGCCGACCGACAGCTTCACGATGGCGCTCAACAACTACCGGCAGACGGGGGGTGGCGGATACGCCATGCTCGCCGGCGCGCCGGTGGTGTTCCAGAGCGACAGCGAGATCCGGATCCTCCTCGAGCGCGAGGTCCGGGCGAAGCAGACGATTCGCCCGCGCGACTACCATCACCGGAACTGGCAGATCGTCCCGGCGGCGGCGGTCGCCCGCGCCTATGCGGCGATGCACGGGACGGCGTACGAAGGAGAGCGGGCGCCCACGTCGTCGACGGAGCGCTTCGTACGGGTCATCTCGACGAACGACTTCCATGGCGCCCTCGAGCCGCGGCCCGACACGAAGGGTGTCCGGCGGGGCGGGGCGGCGTACGTCGCGGCGGCGATCGCCCGAGCGAAGGAAGGGTGCGTCGCACCCCGCTGCGTCACCCTGGTCGTCGACGGTGGCGACGAGTGGCAGGGGACGCCGGCCTCCAACCTGGCGTACGGGCGCCCCGGCGTGCCGGTCTTCGAGCGGTGGGGGGTCGCCGCCTCCGCGTTAGGCAACCACGATTTCGACTGGACGACCGACACGCTGCGTGCCCGCATGCGCGAGGCTGACTACGGAATCTTCGGCGCCAACGTCCGCGACAGCACCGCGCGCGACGTCCGCTGGATCCGCAACGACACCATCGTCAGGCGCGGATCGTTCCGGATCGGGATCATCGGGCTGGCGAGCGTCCTCACCGCGAAGACGACGAAGGCGCAGAACATCGCCGGCCTCCGCTTCGCCACGCCGGCGCCGGTCGTCGACTCGATCACCCGGGTGCTCCGCCGACGGGGCGCGAACGTCGTGATCGTGATCGCCCATGATGGCGCCTACTGCGACGCGGGCGGCGCGATGGGGTGCAAGGGCGAGATCATCGACTTCGCGAATGCGCTGACCGAGCCGGTGGACGAGATCGTCAGCGGCCACACGCACAGCCTCGTCGACGCGGTCGTCAACGGGATGCCGGTCGTCCAGGCGCGCTCCCGTGGCGAGGCGATCGCGGTCGCCGACATCTATCCCTCGCGTCGCGGCGCCGCCGACACGGCGACGGCGCACGTCATCGACGTGCTCACCGACTCGCTCACCCCCGACCCGGCGATCGCGGCGATGGTCAAGCGGGCGGTGGACAAAGTGCAGGAGCAGATGTCGGCGCCGGTGGCGACGATCACCACCGCGATGAGCCGCGCCGGGAGCCAGAACGCGTTAGGCAACCTGCTCGCCGACTCGCAGCGGTGGAGCGCGAAGGCCGACGTCGCGGTGACCAACAACGGAGGGATGAGGGCCAACCTCCGCGAGGGGGCGGTGACCTTCGGCGACCTGTTCGAGGTCGAGCCCTTCGGCAACACGCTCTTCCGCTTCACGCTGACCGGTGCCGCGCTCCGCGGCTACATCGAGAAGCTCGTCGCGAAGCCGGTCAACGTCCACCTCAGCGGCGTGACGGTGCACTACGATTCCTCCCGCCCCGCGGGGAGCCGGATCGTCGCGTTGACCCTGACGGATGGGAAGGAAGTCACCGACGATGGTCGCTACACGATCGCGATGAACGACTTCATGGCGACCGGTGCGGACGGCCTCGCGCTGACCAGCGCTGCGCTGCGCGTCGAGGACCTGAAGACCGTCGACGTCGACGCGCTCGCCGCCTACCTGCGCGTCCAGGAGCAACCGGTCGCGGCACCGAGCGAGCGTCG
>DASSZC010000004.1:0-5185 GCA_035702925.1 Gemmatimonadaceae bacterium
TGATCCCGGGATGCTCCAGGCTGGCCGCGATCTCCGCCTCGCGCCGGAAGCGGGCGACCCCCGTCTCGTCGGACGAGAGCTCGGGGCGCAGGACCTTGATCGCGACCTGTATCTCGTCGGCGAGATCGTCAGCGAGGAAGACGATCCCCATCCCGCCCTTGCCGAGCACCCCGCGGATCCGGTAGCTCCTGCCTAACGCGTGGGCAAGCCGCGCCTGCACCGTCGCCACGACCGCGTCATCGTGCCCACTGAACGGTGACTCCTCCCCGGCGACGGGCGCGACCTCCTGCCCGCAGATGAAGCAGTACCGCGCCGCCTCGGGGAGGGCGACCTGGCAATCGCTGCACGTCTTGGCGGAGCTGGTCCGTGCGGGCGGCGCGAGGGGAGCGCGTCGAAACCAGTTGGAGAGCGGCATCGCGTCGAGGGGAGGAGCGTGCGGGACGATCGTCACCGCCGTCTCCTAGGACGCGTCAGGCAAGCCCGGGGAAACGCGCGCGGGGCGTGGTTTCAGCACGGCGATGAGAGATGAGAGAGGCTCCGATAGAGCGAAGAGAGATGAGAGACGCAAAGACGATTGTGGTTACCGGCACACCCCGCTGTTGCCGGCCCGCCTATCAGGTTCTCTGATCTCCCGTCTCTCGATCGGAGTCTCTCTCATCTCTCATCGCAGTGTCGGACTCAGACCGCCGAGCCAAGAAGGTTGACCACGTCGGCCAGCCAGTCCTCCGCCGTCACCCCCGGCCCGAGCGTCGCGAAGTCGAGCCCCTGCTCGCGGACGAACGCCTCGAACGCCTCCAGCTCCGAATCGACGGCGAGGATCGCCCGCGCGTCGCTGGCGGTCTGCAGCAGCGTCCCGTGCGGCTCGGTGAGGACGAAGACGAGCACCGCGTCGCGATACTGCGCCCCATTGCGCGCATTCTCGAGGGAGAAGTACTCACTGAGCAGCCGTGCCAGGTCGGGATAGAGCTCCGGAATGGTCATGCTGGAAGATAGGCTCGCGCCCGCTCGCTGCCACGAGGTCAGAGCACGAGCGCCTGCCGCCCGGCGTGCAGCGCCGCCCGGCGTCCCCGCCATTCCAGCGTGCCGGTCACCCCCGCCGGCAGCGTCACGATCGCGCGAAGCCCGTTCGCCCCCACGCGCGTTAGGCGGACCTCGATCTCCCCGCGCGGGTGGGGCACCCGTCCCTCCGCCCGCGCGAGCGGCCCGAGATGCGGCGCGACATTCACCGCGCGGAACCCCGGCGCCCCGGGCCGCACCCCGAGCACGGTGGCGAGCAACCCGTAATTCGGGTGCGCGCTCCACGCGTGCGAATCCGAACGTGTCGGCTCCGGCGCTTCGGGAGTGGTCGTCAGGCCGGCGGCGAGCATCGCCCGCCATGGGGCGAGCTGCTCCACGTACCGGTCGCCGAGTCCAGCCGCTCGCATCGCCTCGAAGACGTAGTAGTCGAAGTAGTAGCTGGCCCGCACCAGCGTGCTGTCGGAGAGCACGCGCTCCATCAGCGCCTGGCGCTCGGCGGCCGGGACCGCCCCGGCCAGCACCGCCAGCGCGTTGGTCTGCTGGCTGTATGACGCGGAGTCCGGTGAGTCGCGGAAGAGGCGCCGCCGCGAATCCCACCCGCGCGAACGCACGGCGGCGCGGAGCGCCGCCCCCTGCGCGCGGTAGCGCGTCGCCAGCTCCCCGCTGCCTAACGCTTCCTCCATCGCCGCCGCGCGGTCGAGGGCGTAGATGTACTGGAACGTCACCGCGATCGAGTGGCCATTCTCCGCGCCCGGGGGCGCGCCGCGCTTCCACGCCTCCGCCCAATCGACGAATCCCCACCAGGGGAGCGCGCCGACCAGCCCCGTCGAGTCGACCCGGGCCTCGAACCAGTCGAGCACCCCGCGTGTTCCGGGGAGGAAGCGGCGCACGAACGCTGGATCGTCACGGAGCATCCAGTAGTCGTGCACCATCGCCACCCAGAGGAGCGAGAACGGCGGGATGTACTGCGGCAGCGCCGCCGGGTAGCGGCTCGCCGTCAGGCCGTCCGGCAGCCGCGACTGGTCGAACTGTTCGATCGCGTTGCGCACCAGCCGGTCGTCGCCGGCCACGTACAGTGAGATCAGCGCCTGGACCCGCGTGTCGCCGATGTACTGGAGCTGCTCGTAGTACGGCGTGTCGAAGTACGTCTCCCAGGCGCAGAGCCGCGCCGTCCGCCAGTTCATCGTCCAGACACTGTCGATCCACGCCGCGTCGCTGCTGAACCGCCCGCGCTCCTTGTACGGGTACGCCGTGAAGATCCCGTGCACGTCGTGCACGCGCAGCGGCGCATCGGCGGTCCGGATCTCCATCTCCACGTACCGCCACGTCCTGAACCAGAGGGTGCGAAAGCGGCGATGCGCGCCGCCATCGAGCCGCAGACTGTCCCGCACCCCGACGATGGTCTTGCCTTCGATCGCGTTGCGGTCCCCCTTCCTCCCAGTCGAGTCCCGCAGCGACTCGGCGTAGGTGAGTGCCACCGTCGCCCCGGCCCCACCGCTCGTCTCCATCACGAGGAAGGCATCGGTCAGCTGTCCCTGGTCGAGCAGCAACACCGCCCGCGTGCGCGCCGGTACCACCAGGTCGCTGTCGCCGTTCAGCAGCCCAGCGTTAGGCATCACCCCGGTCGCCCGGCGCACCGCGGCGAATCGGATCGGCGCCTCCTCCATCGGCGGGATCGTCCGCGCCACCAGCTGCCAGGTCGATACGAGCCCGTACTCGTCGCTGCCTCTTGCCTGCGCGGTCTCGAGGCGCTGCGCCGCCGCCCACCCCGCGTCGGCGTAGCCCGCGTCTTCCCACCCCCACGGGTAGCGGCGCGCATCGACCGCTTCCCCTGGGGGCGCGGCATAATAGCCGCCGGTGGCCGCGCCCGTCACCGGCACCGGTGCGTAGCTCGAGTCGCGCATCACCTTCCATCCCGGCTGGCCGGTGCTCGCGGCCGCCGCCGCGCCCGCCCCCTGCAGGAGGAACGCCGTCCGCCTGCTCTGCTGCCCGACCGGCCGGTGCGATCCCCAGTTCCACACCGTCGCGCCCAGAACGTTAGGCCCGGCGCGCAGGTACGGCGCGATGTCCACCGTCTCGTACCGCCAGTGCATCAGGTCGGAGCGCTGCGGCCCGGCGGAGACGAGCTCCCCGTTGACGAAGAACCGGTAACGGTTGTCCGCCGAGAGGTGCACGACGAACCGCTCCGGCCGTGCCGGCAGGTCGAGCACGCGCCGGAAGTGCAGGACACCGAAGCCGTCCGGCGCCACTGCGCTGTCGGTGATCCAATGCGCGGGCGGCGAGTCCCCGATCCCCGCGGGTGCTTGCCCCCTCGCCGGAACGGGCATCGCCGCTCCCACGAACAGCGCCGCTGCCAGCGACGCGCGAACCACTGAGCGGTTCACACCGATGCACTGATGAGGGAAACCGCATCCGCGAGCCGGTCTTCGCGGGTCGTCGCGTGCGTCGGCAGCGGCAGCCGCCGGCATCCGACCACTATCGACGAGCAACGGCCGCCGGTGTCTCGGCAGTCGCCCTGCCCTCCATCATCGCACTGCCGCGGGAGGCCCGCTCACCCCGCCAAGCAGGTTCTGTCGGACGAACATCACCGTCGCGTAGAACTGGTAGTCCACGTTGCTCTTCTTCCGGAAGCCGTGACCCTCGTCGCGCGCCATCAGGTACCAGACCGGACTGCCGTTCTGCTTCACCTTCGCCACCATCTGCTCCGCTTCGGTTCGCGGTACGCGCGGGTCGTTTCCGCCGGCGACGACGAAGAGCGGCTTCGTGATCTTTCCCGCGTTGTTCAGTGGCGCGGTCTTCTCGAAGAATTCGTGCATCGCCGGGTCACGCTCGTCGCCGTATTCGACCCGGCGCAGTTCGCGGCGGTAGCTCTCCGTGTTGGTCAGGAAGGTGTTGAAGTTGGAGATCCCGACGACGTCGAGCGCGCAGCAGATGCGGTCGTTGTAGCTCGTCGCCGTCGCCAGCGTCATGTAGCCGCCATAGCTGCCGCCCGTGATCATCACGCGCTGCGGGTCGAGGTCGGGCTGCCGGGCGATCCAGTCGAGGAGCGCGGCGATGTCCTTCACCGAGTCCTCGCGTCGCACCCCGTTGTCGAGCTTCACGAACGACTTCCCGTACCCCGTCGATCCGCGAACGTTAGGGTAGATGATCGCGACGCCAAGCTCGTTGATGTAGTAGTTGGTCCGGGCGAGGAAGCCGGGGCGCGACTGTCCCTCGGGCCCGCCGTGAATGTTGATGATGACTGGCCGCTTGCCCGTGAATCGCGCCGGCGGGCGATAGTAGTACCCGGTGATCGCCCGCGCATCGAAGCTCTGCCAGGTCACCAGTTTCGGCTCGACGAGCGCCGATGCCACGAGGCCGCCGAGCTCACTCGCCGTCCAGCGCGTCAGGCGCCGCGTGTCGGCGTTCACCGAGTAGACGTCACTCGGACTCTTCGCCGACGAGATGCTGAACCCGACCTCCCGTGCTCCCCTCCGCCAGACAAGTCCGCTGATCACCCCGGCCGGCACTCCCGCGACGGGGCGCAGCCGCCGCGATCCGGTATCGAGTAGATAGAGCCGCGATGCGCCTGCTTCGTTGGTCACAAAGGCGATCGTCCGGCCATCCTCCGACAGCTCGAACTCGTCGACGTCCCAGTCGATCGCCGCGGTGAGCGGGGTGACGCGCCTGGACTTCAGGTCCATGTAGGCGAGTCGCTGGAATTCGCTCCCCTGATCCGACGTGAAATAAATGCCCGACCCGTCACGACTGAAGCGCGCCGCGCCGTACGCCACCGTGTCGCTCCCCTGCGGCGTGAGTGCCTGGCGTTGGCCGGTACCGACGTCGACGAGATACACGACGCTCTGGTTCACCGAGACGTACTGCGCGACAAGGAGCTGCCGATCGTCGGGAGACCAGTCCTGCACCGACCAGCCGTTACCGCCCGTGACCTGCAGGACCATTCGCCCCGACGTCGAGTCGAGCGGGTTCATCACGTAGACGTCGCCATCCGATCCATTGCGGCGCGTGCTCGTGTAGGCGATCCGGTCACCCTTGCTGCTGAACTCGATGTCGCCATTCCGCGAGCGGCCATCCGTGAGCAGCGTCGACCGCCCGTCGGCGATGTCATAACGGTAGATCTGCGAAAACTCGTTCCCTCCGACGTCGCGCAGGTACAGGAAGTAGCGCC
>DASSZC010000132.1:0-2548 GCA_035702925.1 Gemmatimonadaceae bacterium
CCAACCCTCACTAGTCCAGCACGTTCACACCTCACCACCCACTACTCGCCCTTCAGTACGACGGCTTCGCCTTCCACCTCGCCGCGTCGATGATCGAGTACAGGTGCACCGCCCACCCCATCAGGATCACCCACAGCGCACCGGCCAGCACGAACTGGATGATCGCCGCGACCACTCGTCCCTGTACCAGCTGCCCGAGCCCGGGAACGAAGAAGCTGCACACGGCGGCGATGACGTTGCCCGACGAGCCCTGTCCTTCCATGGCGACCTCCGATCTGGGGGAGATGAGTAGCACGCGAGCTGCCGCGCGAAGCCGGATGCGATACCACGCCCCTCATACGCCATCGGCACAGCGCGGTTTCGCGCGTGCCCGTCCCCTGCGCTACCGCTTCGGTGGCCGGTGCCCCGTCGCCCGCTCGAACAGCCGCGCCGCGCCGCGCAGCGCCACGATCTCGGTCACGCCGATGACCACCGCCGACGCCGCCGCCCAGCCGAGCACCGCGGGCAGCGAAACGTCACGCGCGAGCGGATCCCGCGGCGCCTTCTTCGCGCGCGTCCGCTCGTACGCCTCGTCGAGGAGCAGCTCCGTCCCACGCGCCGCGACGTAGCTCGCCCCGGCCGCGATCGCGGCCCACGCCAGGCGCCGGCCGCGCCGGATCTTTGGAGTGATCGATGGACGATGACGAGTCTTCTTCTTCGGCACTGCGCGCTCCGAGTGGCGGTTGACGCTCCACAGCGCAATCAGGATGCCGCTACGCGGTGGGCCGCGGCTCGCTCATCTCTTGTCGCCCTGACCCAAGCCGGTCTCGGCGAACCTGTAAAGCATCTCCTTCTCCCCCCGCACCATCCCGAACTCCTCACGCGCGATCCGCTCCTGCACCGCCGGGTCGGTCTGGATCGACCGCTTCTGCCGCCCCAGCGAATCGACCACCCGCTGCAGCGAGTCGATCCGCGCGAGCAGCGCCTGCCGGCGAAGGCGCTGCTTGAACAGGTCAGTCGTGCCGTACTCGCCTCCCTGGATCGCGAAGACGAGCACGGCCGCGACGAGGCCCGCGATCACCAGCTTCTTCAGCACGCGCCGTTAGGCCTGACGCTGGGAGCGGGCCTTACAACCCGTAAATCGCGCCGCCCGGGTACTCGGCGGCGTCTCCCAGCTCCTCCTCGATGCGGAGCAGCTGGTTGTACTTGGCGACCCGGTCGGTGCGGCTCGCGCTCCCCGTCTTGATCTGGCCGGCGCCGGTCGCCACCGCCAGGTCGGCGATGAAGGTGTCCTCAGTCTCCCCCGAGCGGTGCGAGATCACGCTCAGGTACCCCGCCGCCCGCGCCATCTCGATCGACTCGAGGGTCTCGGTCAGGGTGCCGATCTGGTTGACCTTGATCAGGATCGCGTTGGCAACCCCACTCTCGATCCCGCGGGCGAGGCGCGTCGTGTTCGTCACGAACAGGTCGTCGCCGACGAGCTGGCAGCGGTCGCCTAACGTCTGGGTCAGCTGCTCCCACCCCTTCCAGTCGTCCTCGGCGAGGCCGTCCTCGATCGAGACGATCGGGTACTCCTCGAGCCAGCGGCCGTAGAGGTCGATCATCCCCTTCGCATCCTTGGTCCCGGCGCCGCTCTTCTTGAAGGTGTAGCTGCCGCCGCCATAGAGTTCGCTCGCGGCGACGTCGAGGGCGAGCGCCACCTGCTTGCCGGGGGCGAAGCCCGCGCTCTCGATCGCCTCGATGATCACCCGCAGCGCGTCCTCGTCGTCCTTGAGGTCGGGGGCGAAGCCGCCCTCGTCGCCGACGTTGGTGCCGAGCTTCCGCTTGCTGAGCACCTTCTTCAGGGAGTGGAACACCTCGACGCCCATCCGCAGCCCCTCGCTGAAGGTCTCGGCGCCGACGGGAACGATCATGAACTCCTGGAAGTCGACCGTGTTCGCGGCGTGCGCTCCGCCGTTGATGATGTTCATCATCGGCACCGGCATCACCCGCGACAGCGGGCCCCCGAGATAGCGATAGAGCGGCATCCCGACTTCCTGTGCCGCCGCACGGGCCGAGGCGAGGGACACGGCGAGGATCGCGTTGGCGCCGAGGTTCCCCTTGTTCTCCGTGCCGTCCAGCTCGAGCATCGTGTGGTCGATCCCGATCTGGTCGGTGATGTCGAAGTCGTTGAGCGCCGGCGCGATCTTCTCCTCGATGTTCTGGATCGCGTTGCGCACCCCCTTCCCGCCGAAGCGCGCCTTGTCGTTGTCGCGCAGCTCGATCGCTTCGTGCTCGCCGGTGCTCGCCCCGCTCGGGACCGCCGCGCGGCCGATCACGCCCGAGGTGAGGATGACGTCGGCTTCGACCGTCGGGTTGCCGCGGCTATCGAGGATCTCGCGGGCCGTAATATCTAGGATAGTGCTCATTGGTCGTTGTTCAACACTGCGATGAGAGATGAGAGATGTCGCCGTTGGCGACAAGGCGGGCGGAGGCGTGCGACCGTTAGGCGGCGTCAGAGGAACGACGTCTCCTTCTCCGGCCGGTCGGACTCGCGGGCGACGGGGTGCTCGCTCGTGTGGACGCCGTA
>DASSZC010000301.1:0-2357 GCA_035702925.1 Gemmatimonadaceae bacterium
TCGTACTCGCAGAGCTCCTTCTCCCCGGACGGTAAGTACCTCGCCTTCACCGCGCAGCGCGCGGGGAAGGACGTGCTCTATCTGCTCGACGTCAAGCGCCGGCGCGTCGTCAGGCGCTTCTCGCTCCCCGGCGTCGAGGGAGTCACCAGCCCGTCGTGGTCCCCGGACGGGAAGCGTCTCGTCGTCAGCGGTGATGAAGGCGGCATCACCGACCTGTACATGGTCGACGCCGACGGGAAGAACTTCCGCCGGTTGACCGCCGACCGTTATGGCGACTTGCAGCCGCAGTGGTCGCCCGACGGCCAGACGATCGCCTTCGCCAGCGATCGCGGCTCGGAGACGGATTTCGACCTGCTCCGCTTCAACAAGTGGCGCATCACCCTGCTCGACCTCGCGTCGATGCAGGTGACGGTCGTGCCCAACCAGGGCGGGTTGAACCTCAACCCGCAGTGGGCGCCGGACGGCAAGTCGCTCATCTACCTGTCCGATCGCACCGGGATCTCCAATCTCTTCCTCTACGACTTCGACGCGCGGCAACACTACGAGCTGACGAACGTCGTCAGCGCGATCAACGCGTTCACCGAGTACAGCCCGGCGATCACCTGGGCGCGCGGCGCGGACAAGCTGGCGTTCACGTACTACGAGGATGGCGACTACACGATCTGGGGGATGAACAACCCGCGGGCGATGAAGCGCCAGCCGTACGTCGAGCAGGCGCGCGTCGCCGGCCCGATCTTCAACTCGCGCCGCGACTCGCTGCACATCGTCGCCGCGTCCCCCGTCCTCGACACGACCCCGGACCCGGCGCGTGTGTCGACCTATCGCGCGGGTACCGCGACCTTCCGCGCCTCCGGCGCGGTCGCGCCGGGAGCGGTGGATGCCGTGAAGCGGCCGGTCACGGTCGCGCAGATCCTCGACAGCGCCAACCTCGCGCTCCCCGACACCGCCAGCTTCAAGCTGAGTGATTACAAGGTCCGCTTCCAGCCGGACTACATCGCCCGTCCGAACGTCGGCTACGCCCAGGACAACTACGGGCGCGGCGTGTTCGGGGGGACCACCATCATCCTCAGCGATCTGCTCGGCAACAACCGGCTCGCGGTCGCCGCGGCGGTGAACGGCCGGTTCAGCGATGCGCAGCTCTACACCGCATACGCGAACTACGGGCATCGGCTGCAGTACGTGACCGGTGTATCGCAGCAGCCGTACTACTTCCTTACCGGCGACCAGCTCGTCGACGTGAATCAGGACGGGTCGGTCAAGGCCGAGCAGCAGGAGATTACCCGCTTCATCTTCCGCGAAGCGTTCGGTGTCGGGCTCTACCCGATCAACCGGTTCACGCGCTTCGAGTTCGGCGCGGGGTTCAGCAACATCGACCGGCAGACGCTGTACGTCCACCGGATCCTCGACTTCAACCAGCAGGCGTCGAGCGGGTTCTATCTCGACGACATCCGCAACCAGCCGGGGATCAACAACTACTCGGTGAACGCGGCGTGGGTCTCCGACAATGCGCTGTGGGGATACGTCGGTCCGATCTCCGGCCGCCGCTACCGCTTCCAGATCCAGCCGCAGACCGGCAGCTGGCAGTGGGTCGACTACCTCGCCGACTACCGCCGTTATGATCCGATCCTCTTCAACTTCCTGACGGTCGCGACGCGCTTCATGACCGATGTCACGGTCGGCCGCGACGAACACTGGGCGTTGAAGTACATCGGGCTGCCGCAGTACGTCCGCGGCTACGACCGGCAGAACTTCTACTCGTACAGCTGCGGCGCCTTCGGCTCCGTGGCCACGAACTGCAACACGCAGAGCCTCCTCGGCAGCCGCATCGCGGTTGCCAACGCCGAGCTGCGCTTCCCGGTGATCAACCGGCTGGAGCTCGGCATCCTCCCGATCGCCCTACCCCCGATCGAGGGTGCGTTCTTCTACGACGCCGGCGTCGCGTGGAGCGCCGAGAACAAGCTGCAGCTGCGCCCACCGAGCAACCCCGAGGCGAATCCGAACGTCCGCTACCCGTACCGGAGCTACGGCGTGGGGGTCCGCGTGAACCTGTTCAACTACGCGGTCCTTCGCTGGGACTACGCGAAGCCCCTGAGCATCGACCACAAGCCGCTCTGGGTCTTCTCGATCGGGCCGAACTTCTGACCTGACTCGCGCATCGCCGCAACGCCCCGGCGGGCCAACGATGGCCCGCCGGGGTGCTGTTTTTCCGCCGCTCGGCGGCTTGTTCACACTCTACTGAGCGAATAGCTTCTGTCCGTGCGCACGCTGCTCGCGTTGGCGCTCGTGCTCGTCGCCTGCGGTCGTTCGGACCGTCCGGATGACCCCGCCACGCACGACGCCTCCCCCTCTCTGACCCG
>DASSZC010000336.1:0-4840 GCA_035702925.1 Gemmatimonadaceae bacterium
TCGAAGAATCCACGGTCGTGCTCAAGCGCGAAGTCGCGGCCGCCGGCCGGGCGCGGGCCTGGGTCAACGGCACCCCGGTCACCGCCGCCGCGCTCTCCGAGATCGGGCGGCTGCTCGTCAACGTCCACGGCCAGCACGAGGCGCAGACGCTGCTCGACCCCGACGAGCAGCGGGAGATCCTCGATGCATTCGCCGGCGCGCAGCAGCAAGCTGCTGCGGTACGCGCTGCCCATGCGGCGCTCGCCCACGTCAGGCACGAGATCACCGAGCTGCGCCGGCGGAAGGCGGACGCGGAGCGACGCGCCGACTACCTGCGCCACGTGGTCCGGGAGATCGAGGAAGCGAAGCTGGTCGAGGGGGAGGACGGGCGGCTCGACGAGGAGGCGCGGCGGCTCGAGCACGCCGAGGAGCTGCGCTCCCTCGCCGGCGGCGCCGCCGGCGCGCTCGACGGCGACGAGGACGCGGTGCTCACCCATCTCGGCGCCGTGCAGCGCGCCCTCGCCTCGATCACGCGCATCGACCCGTCGCGGAGCCGCCTGCAGGAGCTGTTCGACAGCGGGTACTATGCGCTCGAGGAGCTCGCCCGCGAGCTCGAGGAATACGAGGCCGCCGTCGAGCTGGATCCGGACCGCCTCGAGGAAGTGCGCCGCCGGCGGGACCTGCTCTTCCGCCTGACGAAGAAGTACGGCGGAACGTTAGGCGAGGTGATCGAGACGGGAACGAAGGCGCGGGCCGAGCTCGATCTCGTCGAGTCGGCCGACCTCGATCTCCGCACCCTGGAGCAGCGCGAGCGTGAGGCGGCGACCCGACTGACCGAGAGCGCGGCCGAACTGTCGGCACTGCGGCAGAGCGCCGCCTCACGGCTCGGCCGCGCGGTGGACGAGGTGCTTCCCTCGCTCGGAATGTCCGACGGCCACTTCGTCGCCGTGCTGGTGCCGCTCGCCGATGTCGGTGCCTCGGGCGCTGAGGACACCGAGTTCCGCGTCGCGCTCAACGTCGGGCACGACGCGCGGCCGCTGTCGCGCGTCGCGTCAGGCGGCGAGCTCTCACGCGTGATGCTCGCGCTGAAGACGATCCTCGCACGCCTCGACCAGGTGCCGACGCTGATCTTCGACGAGGTCGACGCCGGGATCGGCGGGAAGGTCGGCCTCCAGGTGGGCGACACGATGCGGCGCGTCGCCGCGCATCACCAGGTGTTCGCGATCACCCACCTGCCGCAGATCGCCGCCCGCGCCCACCATCACATCCTCGTCGCCAAGGGCGCGCGCGGCGGGGTCACGACCGCCGACGTCGCGGTGCTGGTCGGCGAAGAGCGCATCACCGAGCTTGCCCGCATGCTCGGCGGCGACCCGGAGAGCGACATCAGTCGCGCCCACGCGGCCGAGCTGCTCGAGACCGCGGTCGTTCCCGAGCCGAAGCCGGCGAAGCGCCGCGGCGCCCGGCCGGCGGAGCCGGACGAGCCGGCGCGGACCTAGAACAGCTTCACGTACATCCGCCCGCCGAGCCGGTCCAGCCGCGTATCTGGGACCGTGACGCCGGAGCTGTGCACGATGCGGCTGTGCTCGAAGACGAGGTCCACCGGCCACCGCCAGATCGCCCGCCCGTTAGGCATCGTCGAGAAGACGATCCCGACGCCTGCCCGGGTGATGCCGTAGCTCCCCGTCGCCGGGGCGACCAGGCCCCACCCTTCGGCGGGAGTCGCGCCGGCGTAGCGGTCCGCGGTCTTTGTGAACTGCGACGCGGAGGCGGCGAGCTGGATGTAGCGCGTCAGGCGGTAGCGCGGAGTGACCATCACCGAGCGGATGTCGCCGAGGTCGCGCTCGACGCTGCCGTGGACCTGCCGCGAAGGGAAGACGCTGTCCGCCGAGACGATCGTCTGGCGGTCCGGCCGCTGCCAGGTCTGCGAGCCGGCGAGGGAGACCGACCACCGCCCGCCTAACGCGAGATCGGCGAAGCCGGCGGCGATGATGTCGTTCTGGCCATCGCCGGCGCCGGGGTCGAGCATCTCGGTCCCCGAGCGCGAAGGGCCGGCGCCGAGCCGAAAGCCCCCCTCGGCGGCAAGGCGCAGGCGCAATGGTGCATGACCGCGGTAGCTGTCGAGCAGGGAGACACGCGCGGTGAAGTCGACGTCACCGACGTTCGAGCGCATGAATCCGGCGGCCGCTTCCGGATCGGTGAGCCGCGTCCGCGGTGGCGTCCCCGGAGCCTGCTGCACGTTGGTATCGACGGATGCCTCGACACGGCGCCTGACCAGCGGCGCGCGCGCACCGATCGTCAGCCAGCGAGTGACACCGTACTCGATGGAGACGGGCAGCCGCGTGATCGAGACCGCGGCGGAGGCGACGACGTTGTCGGTGGCGGAATCGAATCCGAGGCGCCGGCCGAGCGGGATGCGATCGCCGTTGGGCTGGCGGAGCTGGTCGACGTAGGAGAAGTCGGCCGAAACCCCGAAGCGCAGGGCGCCCCGCGGGACGGTGGCCGCGTCTGCGTCGATGCGAAAGACGGCGTCCTGCGCACGCGCGCGAACGGCGAAAAAAACGCTCGCGATCGCGAGTGCGAGGGCGAGCCTGGTTGCAAGCCGGTATGGCGGGCGGCCGGTGCCGCCGTGACGATGCATGACGCGTAGGTTATCATTCGTCACTCTCGCATGTCAACACGATCCGCGTCATCCGCCGCGCTCCCGCTGCCGGCCGTCCCCTGGCAGATCACGGGGAATCACTGGCTCGCGCTCCCCTGCATCCATCCCGCTGACGGCGCGCTGCACGCCGTCGGTGTCGTGCACCGCGGCGCGCGCGCCGCGATCGAGCTCGCCGGGAATGCCGACTTCGTGTCGGGATCGGGAACGCCACTCGTGCGGCCGGCGATCGTCGCTGACGGCCAGCGCATCGAGCTCGCCCAGCACGGCATCGCCTGGGAGCGCGCGCTGAACTGGCTGCCGACCTTCACCTGCTCGGCGGGAAGCCTCGTCATTCGCGGAACGATCTTCGCGCCTTACGGTCGCGACGCGGACATGGCGGGCGCGGTGTACGCGATCAGCCTCGAGAACCGGTCGAGCCAATCGGTCGCCGTCACCCTCTCCCTCGAGGGGACGCTCGGCCATCGGCAGCAGCGCGTGCGCACGCCGCGTCCCTTCGACGACGCACACCAGGTGTCCCGCACCGACGACGGCGTCGTCGTCCTCGAAGGTGCCGCCCTTCCCGGCGTTGTCGCGCTCGCGGTCGGCGCCGACTCCGACGTGTCGATCGACATCGACGAATCGAAGGCGACGTTCGCGCTGCATCGCGAGCTGCGCGTCCCCGCGGGTGGCCGGTCGCAGGCGGCGTTCTATCTCGCCGCGGGTCCCGAGCGCGACGGCGCCCGCGCGACGGTCGGGGTGATGCGCCGCCGCGGTTGGCGCGAGCTCCTGACCGCGACACGCGACGCGCTGCAGGCGCTCGAGCAGGCGACCGGCAACGAGGAGATGGACCGCCTCATCAACCGCAACCTGCTGTTCTCGTACTTCTACTCGGTCGCGCGGGCGCTCGACGATGCGCACTACTACATGGTCCGCACGCGGGCGCCATGGAATGGGCGCGGCCTAACGGTACGCGACTGGGAGGCGCTTGCCTGGACGCTGCCCGCGATCCAGCTCGCCGACGCCGGGCTCGCGCGCGAGATCCTCATCCGCGCCTGCGAGCTGCACGGCTACGCGCCCGGGCAGGGGGTCCACTACCTCGACGGAACACTCTTTGAGCCGGGGTTCTCGCTCGAAGGGGCGGCCTCGTACGCGATCGCCGTCGATCGGTACATCCGTGGCACCGACGACGACCAGATCGTCGAGGAGCCCGTCGTCGCCGACACCCTGTACCTGTCGTCCGACGATCTCGCGACGCGGCGCGATCGCAACGTCCCGCTGTTCACCACCGAGGTCACCCTCTCCGGCGCGCCGAGCACGCAGCCATTCACGCTGCACGGGAACGCGGTCGCGGCGCAGGCGCTCGACGTCTTCCGTCGCACCCTCGATGAGGAAACGGCGCGCGACGTCGAGGATCCGGACGCGGTGCGTGCCGCGCTGCGCCGGCACTTCGTGGTCGGTCGCGCCGACAAGACGACGTTCGCGTCGGCGGTGGACCTCGCCGGCGGCTCATCGGCGGACGACGATCCACACGGGTCCGCGCTCTGGCTCCCGCTGTACGAAGCGGTGGACCGCGAGGACTCGACCTATCGGCGCACGGTGCGCGGTATGTCGAACACCCCGCATCTTCTCGCGCAGCAGTGCGCTCGGCTGATGGGCCCCGACTCCGCCGCCGTGCTGCAGTGGCTGCGGCGGTCGCCACTCGACAACGGACTCGCCGCCGAAGAGGTCGACGAGCTGGGGCGTGCAACCGGGAACGGTGGTGACGCGGCGCTCTCCGGACTCGTCGCATGGAGCGCGTGGTACGCCGTCCACGCCCTGGGAACGCGGGCGTAGCGCGAGGACACTCGTGGCGCTTGCCCGGCGCGCCGTTCCACTTTATGATTCGCGCACGCGGGAATAGCTCAGTTGGTAGAGCACAACCTTGCCAAGGTTGGGGTCGCGGGTTCGAGTCCCGTTTCCCGCTCTGGAATCGGAGACGGAGCCGAACGCGGCGAACGCGTTCGGCTCCGTTTTCGTTCGGTGCTGTTGGTGGGCCCGGGTGGCGAAATGGTAGACGCGGAGGACTTAAAATCCTCTTCCCGCAAGGGAATGCGGGTTCGATTCCCGCCCCGGGCACGTAGAGCGACGAGTGAGTAGTGACGAGTGAGGTGTGACGGTGAAGGGCGACGAGTGGTGAGTGAGGTGTGAAAACGGCGAACGGCGTTGCAGGTGCGGACCTGCAAC
>DASSZC010000364.1:0-5172 GCA_035702925.1 Gemmatimonadaceae bacterium
GAAGCGCACGGCCGCGCGCTTGAACGCGTCGGTGGACGCCTGCTTGTAATCCTTCCCGGTGCCGACGTCCTCGCGGATCACGCCGAGGACCTGAAGCCGGGCCTTGAAGGTGCACATCGTGCCATCCTCGACACTCGCGCCGGGGAGGGCAGGGAGCAGCTCGAGCGTCAGGTCCCACTCGCCCGGGACGACCGCGTCGAGCCGCTCGCGAACCGTGTGCGCCTCGATGTAGGCGACGAAGCGCGCGATGTACCGGCCATCGCGCTGGATGGGGCGGCCGTCCTGCCGCCAGGCGATCGTCTCCGGTGCGACCGGCATCGCCAGCCGGGTCCAGATGTCGTTGCGATCGAGCTGCTGCGTTTCGTGTCGTGCGATCATGTTGAACTCCTCTCGTCCGTCCGTTGTCATTCGCGTCTCGTCCTATCGAATTCGTGCATGCCGCATCACCGCACTCACGGCGTGACAGCTTCGACCATGTTCGCAGTACCATCCGTGCCGGTCGTTGAACACGAGATGGACCTGTCGCGCGCCTGCGACCTTTCCGCCCACCAGCTGCTCGTCCACCCGGAATAGCTGGACGACGCTCGTTCGTTCGCCGCATACCCGCAGCGGATCGAGCTCCCGAATCTGGAGCTCCGGCCTGGCCGGAACCGCCACCCGCTTCGCGCCCTTCCGCATCCCCCGCTTGCCCGGCTTTCCCCTCGCCGGCTGCGTCGCCTTTCGCGCCGCGGGCTTCGCCTTCCCGGCGGATCGCCTGGTCGCCGCCTTCGGCTGTCGCGTCGCCGTCGCGGTGGCCCGCCGCGATTTGACTTTCTTCATGACGCGATCTAGCCTTTGGTTACGGTTGTTGCACGAGTTCGGTGTTAATTCGGTATCACCAATATAATAGTATAGAGTTACGTATGTCAACGATCCAGCAGCAGAGCGACCGAGCCGCTGTCGCCCGCGAAAACGGGACGCCGATAGCGAGCGAGCACGACGCTGGTGACAGCGGTGGATCGTTCGACATTCCCGGCCCGCGGCTCTCCGAACTCGGCAAGAGGATCGAGATGCTGCGCGTCGACCGCGGCGTCTCCAAGCAGGTGCTCGCCCGCGCCGCCGGTACCTCGCGGCAACAGCTCTGGCGCGTCATGACGGGAAAGTCGGAGCTGACCAGCACCCTCTGCCAGCGGCTCGCGTCGGTGCTCGACATCGACTCGCGCACCCTGTCGTCCGCCGCCTTTCCCGGCGGGAGCAGCTCGCCCTGGTCGGTGAAGCTGTCGCCCGCGCGGCCCAACCTCGACGTCGTGCCCGCGCGCTCGCTCGCCGCGTACCTCGAGAGCTCGACGCTGCTCGTGCGCACGCTGCGAACTCTCCCCGCCGACAGCGATGGCATCGCGCTGAAGTGTGCCCTCCTGAACGCGGTGGAGGACCGCGCTCGCGCGGCGCGGCTGCCGATCCCCGGGGGGCTGTTCCGGGTTCGCGCGAGCGTGCTCGACGGAACCCTCTGACGCGCATTCGCCGGCGCGCTCGCCGGTGGCCCATCCTCTGCACTCCCGGTGACCACCACCACAAGGAGTGACAAATGGACAGAGGAATGGACTTCCTGAAAAGCCAGGTCAACAACGCGGTCATGCAGCACGAGACGTTCGTGAAGAACCTCGTCGACCACGAGTCGCAGGCCGAAGATCCGCGCTTCCGCGACCTGTGCACGAAGTACATCCCCGTCATGCAGGGTCACCAGCGGATGCTCGAGGATTACCAGCGGGAGATCGGTGCCGAGGCCGGGGCCGCGAAGAAGGCGATCGGGAAGGCGCTCGGTGTCGCGCGCGATCTCGCCGACGCGGCCCGCGAGAGCGACTTCCTCCGGCTCGTCGGCGACATCGTCACCGCGCGCCAGAGCGAGGACACCTTCAAGACCTTCCGCGAAGCGGGACGCCAGCTCGGGATCCAACGCCTGGCCGAGATCGGCGAGAAGTGTGAGCGCGACCACGACCGTTATGCCGACGATGCGAATCGTCTCGTTCAGCAGCTGTTCGTCGAGCACGCGCGCGGCGCCGAGAGTGCCGCCGAAGTGCAGGCACGCTCGACGGAAGCGAACCTCGGGCGGTAGTCGGGGCGAGCCGTCGAGGGCACGCTTCCTGCGCCGATCGCCGGCATGAGCAGGTCACATCATGACTCCAATCGGGCGCTGAGGAACGACGGGGCCGCTGGGCAGGGATCATTCCCTGTCCAGCGCGAGCCGGGCGATCCGCAGGCCGAGCATGGCGAGGCGCGGCGGTCATTCGCTCGCCGGATCGATTGCTCGGGATCGGACGCGGCGCGAGCTTCGTCCCGCAGCGGGCATCAGCCGCCCCCGCGCACCCCGAATGGACGGAACTCGCGCGGTGGTGGAAGAGCGGCGTGATCGCCGTGTGAGCCGGACCGCGACGACGGGCGGAGAGCGCGATCTCTCCGCCCGTCGTGCGTTCGTCCACCCCCGAATTCGGCGTCGATTCCGGCGTCGGTGAATTGCCGAACGCGACGAGCGCCGAGTATGTTGGAGCATGACCGATGTCGTCGCTCTCGCCGCTGAACTTCTCGCGATCCCCTCGACCACCGGCGAGGAGCGCGGCGCGGTCGATTTCGTTGCCCGCTGGCTCGTCTCGCGCGGATGGAACGTCCACGTCCAGGAAGTCTCGAAGGGACGAGCCAACGTCTGGGCATCCCGTGCCGGCGGCGGGGTCACGCTCTCGACCCACCTCGACACCGTCCCGCCTTACGTTCCCCCCCGGCTCGAGGGCGACCTGCTCTACGGCCGCGGTGCCTGCGACGCGAAGGGGATCGCGGCGGCGATGCTCGCCGCCGCCGACCGCCTCGTGCAGTCGGGGGAGCAGCGGGTCGACCTGCTCATGCTCGTCGGCGAGGAGAAGGGCTCCGACGGGGCGCGCGCCGCGAACCGCCTGCCGGCGACGAGCCGCTGGCTCGTCAACGGCGAACCGACCGAGAGCAAGCTGGCGAGCGGCGCCAAGGGGTCGCAGCGCGTCATGGTCCGGACCCGGGGCAAGCCCGCGCACTCCGCCTACCCGCACCTCGGCCAGTCGGCGATCGAGCCACTGCTCGAGCTGCTGCCGACGGTCAAGTCGCTGCCCATGCCTAACGATCCCGTGCTCGGCGAGACGACCGTCAACATCGGGGTGATCCGCGGCGGGACGGAGGCGAACATCATCCCGGAGCACGCCGAGGCGGAGCTGATGTTCCGCCTCGTCAGCGACGTCGCGCCGCTGCGGAAGGCGCTCGGCGCGTGGGCGAAGGGGAAGGCGGAGCTCGAGTACGGGTCGCACATCCCGATGCAGAAGTTCCACACGATTCCCGGTTTCGAGATCGCGCCGGTCGCCTACACCTCGGACATCCCGCTGCTCGGCCGCTGGGGAACGCCGCTGCTCTTCGGTCCCGGCTCGATCCACGTCGCTCACACGCCGGACGAGCGCATCTCGGTCACCGAGTTGCGCGCGGCAGTCGACGCGTACGAGCGGATCACCCGCACGCTGCTGGCCTCATGAGCGCGCGTCGGCGCGTCGCCGTCCTCGGCGCAACCGGTGCCGTGGGACAGGCCTTCATCCGCCTGCTCGCGCGGCATCCCTGGTTCGAGCTCGCCGAGCTCGCGGCATCGGAACGCTCCGCCGGCAAGCGTTATGGCGAGGCGGCCCGGTGGCTCGGGGGCGAGCTGCCAGCGGAGATCGCCGCGATGCCGGTGCTCGCCTGCGATCCGTCGGTGATCACGTCGGAGCTCGTATTCTCGGCGCTCGACTCGAGCGTGGCCGGCGAGGCCGAGGCCGACTTCGCCCGCGCGGGACATACCGTCGTCAGCAACGCGAAGAATCACCGGATGGAGCCGGATGTCCCGCTGGTGATCGCCGAGGTGAATCCGGAGCACATGGCGCTCCTCGACACCCAGCGCGCGAAGCGCGGGTGGGAGGGAGCGATCGTCACCAACGGCAACTGCTCGACGATCGCCCTCGTCTCGGCGGTCGCGCCGCTGCATCGCGCCTTCGGGATCCGGCGGATGGTCGTCGTGACGATGCAGGCGCTGTCCGGCGCCGGCTACCCCGGCGTCCCCTCGCTCGACGCGTTAGGCAACGTCATCCCCTTCATTCGCGACGAAGAGGAGAAGATCGAGGAGGAGACCCGCAAGTTCCTCGGCGCGCTCGACGGATCGGCGGTGCGGCTCGCGGACACCGTCGTCGCCGCGCAGACGAACCGCGTCCCGGTGGAGAACGGCCACACGGTCTGCGTATCGATGGAGCTCGAGCAGCGCGCGACTCCGGAGCAGGCGCGTGAGGCGCTCCGCGCATGGCGTGGGTCGGAGCTCGCGCGCGGGTTGCCGACCTCTCCCGAGCGCCCGATCATCCTCCGCGACGAGCCCGATCGCCCGCAGCCGCGGCGTGACGTCGATGCCGGCCACGGGATGTCGACGGTCGTCGGCCGGGTGCGCGAGGATCCGGTGCTCGGCCTTCGCCTCGTGGCGATGGCCCACAACGTGGTCCGCGGCGCGGCGGGAGCAGCGGTGCAGAACGCCGAGCTGCTCGTCGCGACCGGTCGCCTCGGGACCGCGTGATCGTCGTCAAGTTCGGCGGAACCTCGGTCGCCGATGCGCAGGCGATCACGCGGGCGATCGAGATCGTCCGCGGACGGCTCGACCGTGAGCCGATCGTCGTCGTCTCCGCGCTGGCCGGCACCACCAACGCATTGCTCGCCATCGCCGAACAGGCGTCGCGCGGACAGCTGATCGGCGCGGTGCGCGCCGTCGAGGCGCTGCGCGAGCGGCACCTGACGCAGGCCGCGGCACTGCTCGGTGAGGGAGACGATGCGGACGAGCTGTCGGCAGACCTCAGCGCGATGTTCGACGAGCTCGCGCACCTGGCGGAAGCGCTGTCGGTGCTCGGGGACCTGACGCCGCGGAGCAAGGACGCGATCGCGGCGATGGGGGAACGGCTGTCATCGCAGCTTGTCGTCGCGGCGATGCGGCGCGCCGGCCTCGACGCCGAGCACGTGGACGCGCGCGACGTCATGATCACCGACGATCGCTACTGCGGCGCGGAGCCCCTCACCGACCTGATCGCCGACGCCTCGCGCGACCGGCTCCTTCCGCTGGTCCGTCAGGGAAAGGTGCCGGTGCTCGGTGGCTTCATCGGCGCGACGCGGACGGGGGTG
>DASSZC010000373.1:0-4302 GCA_035702925.1 Gemmatimonadaceae bacterium
GGCCTCGAGGCTGAGGATGCAGCGAACTCCCCTCGTCTCGAGCGCATAACGGCGCGTCGAGAGGATGCACTCGACCACCGCGTTGAGGTCGACGGGCGAGACACGCGTCCCCTCCTGCCGGCGGGAGAAGGTGAGCAGGTCCTTCACGATGCGCGACGCCCGCAGTGCCTCGCGGTGAATCGTCTCGAGGCCGATCCGGTCTTCCTCCTCGCGAGGGGTCCGCGCCATGATCTGCGCGAAGCCGATCACCGCGGTGAGCGGGTTGTTCAGCTCGTGCGCGACGCCGGCGAGGGTCGTCCCCAGCCCGGCCATGCGCTCGCTGCGGCGCAGCATCTCTTCCTGCCGGCGCCGGTCGGTGATGTCCTCGACGATCCCCTCGAAGTATTCGAACTTCCCATTCGCGCCGTAGCGCGGCTGGGTGGTGCTGCGGATGGTGATCGGCCGCCGGTCACGCGTGACCCAGCGCAGCTCGAGCGACTCCGGGATCTTCTCGCGGCGGTGGGCCGCGTTGACGAGCTGCTCGCGATCCTTCGGGTCGGCGTACAGCGAGTAGATGTCGACGCGCATCAACTCCTCGGCGGAGTCGTAGCCGAGCATCTTGACCATCGCCGCATTGACCTCGAGGAAGCGCCCTTCCGCGCTCGAGCGGTAGATGCCGTAGTACGCGCGGGCGATCAGCGAGCGATAGCGCCCTTCGCTCTCCTGCAGCGCTTCCTCCGTGCGTTCGCGGTCGGCGATGTAGTCGTGGAGCAGCTTGCGAAGGCGGTCGAGATCGGCCGCGCTGCGGGCGAATGCGGCGGCGCGCCAGCGCCTGACGACGACGGCAGCGAGTCCCGCCCCGGTGAGCGCCGACAGGAGGGCGACGATGACGATCGTTCCCGGGATTGCTCCCATCCTCGCGTCAGGCGCTCGCCCGCGGGGTTTGTGGCACTCGGCGGTCGCTCACTCTCCCGGGGCGGTCGGCTCGCCGTTGAGCGTCAACGTCCAGGTAAAGATGATGTCGCGCGCCAGCGAGTCGCGCACCGAGCAGTACTTGTTCAGCCCGAGGTCCACCGCGCGCATCGCCTGGTCACGGTCGATTCCCTCGCCATCGAGGGCGAAGTCGAGGTGCACGGCGACGAGACGGCGCGGCGTCCCCTCTGTGCGCTCGCCGCTGACGTGGATTTCGAGGCGCGACGCGGGGGTCTTCCGCTTCGCCATGATCTCGACGACGTCGATCGAGACACACGATGCGAGGCCGCTGAGCACCGCGTCGACCGGGCTCTGGCCGGTCTCCCCCGTGCCGTCGAGGCGCATCGTCGGCCCACCGGGACGGCCGGCATCGAAGCGCTGGCCGCCCTTCCAGCCGACGTGGACAACGTTAGGCTTGCGTGGCGCTTTCGCCGTGCCCGCCGGTGCCGCCTGTGGTGCGCTCATCGCTTCTCCTCCCCCGTCTCGATCGGGAGACCGACGCCGTTCCCCCACTCGGTCCAGCTGCCGTCGTAGTTGCGGACCTTTTCGTAGCCGAGGAGGCGCGTGAGGACGAACCAGGTGTGCGAGGAGCGCTCGCCGATCCGGCAGTAGGCGATGACGTCGTCGCTCGCCTTCAGTCCCTTCTCTCCCTCGTAGATCGATCGGAGCTCGGTCGCGTTCCTGAAGGTGCCGTCGGCGTTGGCCGCGCGCGACCAGGGGACACTCGCCGCGCCGGGAATGTGCCCGCCGCGCATCGCCCCCTCCTGCGGATAGTCCGGCATGTGCAGCTTCTTCCCCGTGAACTCGTCGGGTGAGCGGACGTCGACGAGGCGCTTCTTTGCGCGCTGGTGCTGCAGCACCTCGTCGCGGAAGGCGCGGATCTCCCCGTCGTTGCGCTGCGGCGCGCGATACTCCGTGCGCGGGAAGCGCGGCACCTCCTCGACCATCGGCCGTCCCTCGGCCTCCCACTTCGTGCGGCCGCCGTCGAGCAGCTTCGCGTTGGTGAAGCCGAACAGCTGGAAGACCCAGTACGCGTACGCCGCCCACCAGTTGTTCTTGTCCCCGTAGAACACCACGGTGGTCGACTCGTCGATCCCCTTCGCGCGCAGCAGCTCCTCGAAGTGCGCGCGATCGACGTAGTCGCGCACGATGGGGTCGTTGAGGTCGGAGTGCCAGTCGACCTTCTGCGCGCCGGGGATGTGTCCCATGTCGTAGAGCAGCACGTCCTCATCCGACTCGATGATCCGGATCGACGGGTCGTGCAGGTGAGCGGCGAGCCACTCGGTGCTGACGAGCGCTTCAGGATGGGCATAGCCCTTGGCGGTGATCGCGCGATCCGTCGCGTTCGCGGCGGTGCTCGGTGCGGATGGTGTCGCGGTCGGCATGGTCGGTCCTCGTTGATGCGGAAAGATCCTTCGTGAATATACCCGGATCGTCAGGCGACCCGCGTCCCGTTCGGCACCGGGGCATCGAGGGCGAGCAGGACGACATCTCCCTTCTCGGGCACACCCCCGAGCACGAGCACCTCGCTCGCGAAGCCGGCGATCCGCCGCACGCCGAGGTTCACCGCGGCGACGACCTGCCGGCCGGCGAGAACGGACGGCTCATACCGCTTCGTGAGCTGTGCGCTCGACCATTTCACCCCGAGCTCGGGGCCGAAATCGATCTCCAGCTTGATCGCCGGGACGCGCGCCTCGACAAACGGCGCAGCGCTGAGGACCGTTCCGATCCGCAGGTCGAGAATCCCCAGTGCCTCGAGCGGTGTCGTCATCGTGTGGTGGTGATGGGTCGTTGGGGGGAGGGTCAGTTAACAGAAAGACGGGGATTTCGAAACAGCGAGCGTCGGCTGCGAAATTTCCGGGTGTCGAAACGGAACTGCCAGCGGGGGTCAGAACGGCGGGGACTGCTAACGACAACCCCGCGGAGCGGGCGGTGTCGAACACCCGGTCCTTTCGTGCCCGACTCTCGCTGTGTCGCAAACCCCCGCTGTTTCGTGCCCGACTCTCGCTGTCTCGCAAAATCCGGCCGTTTCATGCCCGGCTCTCGCCGTGTCGAACCGTGACTCCCCGCACGGCCCTGCTCTCTGATCGCCCCCAATGGTAGACTGCTGCAGGACTTCTCTCCACGCCAGACAGCCATGCCGCAGAGCAGCGCCTTCGGTTCACTTTCCGCTCCTTCGCCGACCGCGAGCACGCTCAGGGTTCGCGGCGGGGCGACGCTGTACCGCATCTATGACGTCGGCTACTCGATCGACCTCGAGCGGGGGGCGAGCATCCTCGCGGCGCGTACCCCGGCCCGCGTCCGCCCCGAGCGGCGCGAAGCGGAAGCGATCCGCATCGCGAACCTCCCGATCACCCTCGCCCTCGGCGCGAGCCGGCTGACGGCGCGCGGATCATCGTTCGACGTCGAGCTCTCGGCGCGGATCTTCGACTTCGGCGTCGTCTCGCTGCGCATGCGTGTGCTGGTCCCCGGTGAGATGGGATGGAAGGAGTTCGTCGACTTCGGGAATCGGATCGGGAGCGGAGCCGACGCCCAGGCGATCTTCGACGCCGAGCTGGCGCGGCTGCTGTCCGAGCTCGCGCCCGCGGTGGACCGGATGGGAGTCGCGACGGTGACGGAGGACTACACCGTCTTCCGCGTGGCGACGCTGCGCGACGGAAGTGGTAGCGCGCTCTCCGCCGGGTCGCTCACCGACGGCGATGTCGTCCCGCTTTTGCTGGGGGAGGAGCGTCCGCTCTCCGAGGCGGCGCGTCGCGAGCTGCTCCCGCACCGCTTCTCCTACTATGCCGACGACCTCGCGATCCTGACCTGGGACAACGCGCTGGTGATCGACCCCGCACCCGACGAGGAGACCGACGTCCAGTACGTCCTCGAGTTCGCGAATGCGCAGCTGCTCGAGCTCCGCTACTACGACGCCCTGCTCGACGCCGAGCTCCCGCGGATGTACGACCGCGTCGCCGACGCGCGCGGCGGGGTGCGCGGCTTCCGCAACCGGCGATTTCGCGAACTGTTAGGCAAGATGCAGCAGACCGTCGCCGACTCGACGGAGATCGTCGAGCGGGTGGAGAACTCGCTCAAGGTGACCGACGACGTCTATCTCGCGCGCATCTACGCCGCCGCCCTCGAGATCTTCCGCGGCCGCGTCTGGCGCGCCGGCATCGACCGCAAGCTCTCGATCATCCGCGAGACCTATGCGATGCTGAACGACGAAGCCCAGGCCGCGCGCTCGGAGGCGCTGGAGATCGCGATCGTGGTGCTGATCGTCGGGGAGATCGTGATGGCGCTGTTCAAGTGAATCAGCCGTTAGCCATTAGCCGTTAGCCGTTAGCTGACGGCCATGACGCAGTCGAC
>DASSZC010000316.1:0-3498 GCA_035702925.1 Gemmatimonadaceae bacterium
CGCGCGGTTAGGCACGGCGCTCGACGGGATCAACGTTCGCGTCATGGTCGTCGCGAACGACATGTCGGGCGATGCGCTGCGGCGCGCGGTCGCCGGAGTCGCCGCGTCGGACCCGATGAAGGAGCGGGTGCGCATCCTCGCGGGGATCGACTTCCACGGTGTCGGGCCGGGGTGGGCGGAGAAGGCGATCGCGCAGCTCGAAGCGGACGTCGCCGCCGGTGCGGTCGGGGTTGGCGAGATCGGGAAGGATCTCGGGCTGGCGATCAGGAAAGCTGACGGGACTCGGCTGCGCATCGACGACCCGGCGCTCGATCCGGTGTGGGCGGCGTGCGCGCGGCTCAAGCTTCCGGTGTTCATCCACACCGCGGATCCGGAGGAGTTCTGGCAGCCGATCGACTACCACAACGAGCGGTGGCTCGAGCTCGCGCTCTTTCCGCGGCGGCGCTACCCCCCCGAGCAGTTCCCGAGCTTCGAGGAGCTGATGACGGAGCGGGACAACATGCTGCGCCGCAACCCGAAGACGACCTTCGTCATCGCGCACATGGGGTGGCACGCCAACGACCTCGCGCGGCTCGGCAAGCTGCTCGACCTGCCTAACGTCTACACCGAGGTCGGGGCGGTGCTCTACGACATCGGGCGGCAGCCGCGGGCGGCGCACGACTTCTTCATCCGCTACCAGGACCGCATCCTCTTCGGCAAGGATTCCTTCCAGCCGGAGGAGTATCCGTACTACTGGCGGGTCTTCGAGACGCGCGACGACTACTTCGACTACTACCGGCACTACCACGCCTTCTGGAAGCTCTACGGCATCGACCTGCCGGACGAGGTGCTGAAGAAGGTGTACTACCGGAACGCGCTGAAGATCACGCCAGGGCTGCCGCAGGCGGGGTGGCCGTGATGCGGTGGCGCGCCTGATCGCGCCCGCCTAACGCGAGGGCGCGGACCAGATCGCCGGATCCTCGAGGCCGAGCCGCCAGAGGGCGATGCGCGATACCCCCGACGCCCGCGCGTCGCCGGCGAGCCGGCCGAGGACGACCGCGTCGCTGACCCAGATCTCGCTGCCTGACGGTCCGCGGCCGTGCAGCCAGCCGCTCGACGAATCACGGGCGAGCCGCCCACCCGCGGCGGTAGTCATCGTGCGGGCGGCGGCGTAGCCAACGGTCTCCGTCGGCTTTCCCTTTCCCCACGCATAGCCGTAGACGGGGAGCGCGGCGACGAGGCGGCTCGGATCCACTTCGCGCGCGCGCACCGCGAGCCAGGTGCGCGCCCACGCCGGGTCGGCGACGGGGCCGGGCTGCGACTGCGCCCAGTGCTGGTCGTAGAGCATGACGATGAGCGCGTCGACCGAGGCGAGGAGCGCCTTCGCCGGGTACCCCGCGGTGTCGGTCGCCGGGATCGCCATCGACACCTGGGAAAGACCGCGCGCGTGCGCCGAATCGGTGAAGGCGCGCGCGACGGCGAGCAGCAGCGGGAGCTCGGCGGGGGTGTGCTCCTCGAAGTCGAGGACGAGACCGCGGTAGCCGCGCTCACTGGCGAGGCGCGCGGTGCTGCCGGCAATCGATGCGAGCCGCTCCGGGTTCTTCCCGAGCGCTATTACCGACGCCGGGTGGAAGCGATCGCGGAACCAGCTCGTGACGAGCGCGAGATGACGCGGCCGCGATGCACGCACCACCGAGTCACCGTAGAGGATCTTCGGGCGCTGCGAGATGGTATCGAGCGCGATCCAGCCCGTGACGGCCACGTCGAGGCGCGACGAATGCGCGGCGAGGCTCGCGTCGCTGAGGGTGTCCCACGGAGCGGTGAATGCCCAGAGCTCGCCGGGCTTGTCGCCGCTGCCACCGCGTGCCGCGGCGCAGGCGAGCAGCGTCGCGGCACCGCCGATGGCGAAGGCGCGCAGCAATCGGTGACGTCGCACGCCGGCGGACGGCGTCACTGAGACCTGCTCCACACCGGGGAGAGATCGGTGCCCGGCGCGGCGCCGGACATCACGAGCGGATGCGCTGTGCCCCCGCCGACGGAAATCACCTCGAGACCGGCGGGCGGATAGCGATTCGTCTGGTACACCAGCGACGCTCCGTCGGGGGAGAACGACGCCTCGAGCTCCTGGTAGGGCGTCGTCGCGACGACGTGCTGGTCGCTGCCGTCGGCCTTCATCGTGTAGAGGTCGAAGGAGTCGATGTACCGGCTCCAGACGAGGCGCGACCCATCGGCGCTCCACGATGGATAGCGGTCGTCGGCCGCATCGTTCGAGACGTCGTGCGGATCGCCGCCGTCGGCGTTCATCACGTAGATCTCGAACTGGATGTCGCGATTGGTGTGGAAGGCGACGTGCTGCCCATCGGGTGAGACGCGCGGATGCTGGTCGGCATAGGGATCGTTCGTGAGGCTCACGGCCGCACCGGTCGCGAGGTCGACCCGGAAGATCTCCCAGTTGCCGGTGACGAACGAGGCGAAGTAGAGCGACGAGTTTCCCGCGCCCCACGAGGGAGAGCGATTCTCCGAGCCGTTCTGCACGACGCGCTGCTGGCTGCTGCCATCGGCGTTCATCACCCAGAGCTCGACCTCGTGCACACCATTCGCACCGGCGACCTCGCGCTCCCACGCGATCTTCGATCCGTCGGGGGAGGGGACGGGGGCCAAGTCGGCGTGCTGGAGGTCGGTTGTCAGGCGCCTGACGTCGGCGCCATTCCCGGCGATGCGATAGATCTCGAAGTTGTGGTCGCGCCGATCGGACGCGAAGTAGACGACACCGCCCGCGGCGCGCGCCGGGCCGGTGATGTTCGTGTCGGTGCACGCGCCCGACACGAGGGCGGTGATCAGCAGGGCGAGCGTCAGGCGTCTCACAGGCCGAGTACGTTGACGGAGGTGGTGCCCGGCGCGGCGACGAAGGCGAAGAGGCCGTCGGGACGGATCGCGACGGGACCGGTCCCGGCGCCGGTGATCCGGTCGTAGACCTGCAGCGAGACACCGTCGAAGACGGTGGCCGGCTCGCCGGAGACGACGACATAGGGAACGGTGCCGATGTGGCGCGCGGCGATCCCGCCGGGAGACGCGCCGGTCGCGACGGTGCCCTGCAGCGCGTAGCCAGCGCTGCCTGACGCGTAGACGCGAACGAGCCGCTCGCTCGCGTAGAGCACGTAGACGCGATCCCCCGTCGCGCTGGCCGCGATCGCTGTCGGCGATGGGGCGATGGCGAAGCTTCCGCTGGTGTCGCCGCTCGCGGGGTGGATGATCGCCACGCGCCACGCACCGCCTCCCACGTCGACGGTCGCGAAGAGCGTCGTCCCGTCGCGATCGCGGGCGAGGTCGTGCGGCTCGCCGGCGAGGAGGATGCTGCCAGCCACGTTACCCCCCTCGACGTCGGCGATGCGCCGGTCGTAGCGGGTGGCGACAAAGGCCACCGAACCGAGCGAGACGATCCCCGTCGGGCCGGCGCCGACGAAGACGCTCGACAGCGGCTGCGTGCTTCCCGTCGTCACCCGGCTCACCGAGTCACGC
>DASSZC010000386.1:0-3167 GCA_035702925.1 Gemmatimonadaceae bacterium
CCTGCCGTGTTGCCTTGATGCCTCACTGGCCCCTGTTGACGCGTGAGCTGTCTCACCGCTATATTCAGGGTTCGCATCGGAAACCGGTGCGACCCGTGCGGTTACCGCACGGAAGCGGCGCGGGGAGTTCTCGCGCCGGGATGTGATCGGCGGGACGGCATTACCGGACTCCGAGCACAGAATTTTTTTTCGGAGAATGGCAATGCGTACTACCGGCACAGTAAAGTGGTTCAACGACGCGAAGGGCTTCGGCTTCATCACGCCTGAGGGCGGCTCCAAGGATTGCTTCGTGCACTATTCGGCGATCCAGGGCAGCGGCTTCAAGACCCTCGTCGAGGGCGACCGTGTGGAGTTCGACATGGTGCAGGGCGCGAAGGGTCCGTCGGCTGAAAACGTCGCCAAGGCGTAATTACCTACCGGAGCGTTCATGATCGAAGTGATTCTCGAAGAGAGCGACCGTCTCGATTGGGCGCTCAAGGCCTTCAAGAAGAAGATGCTCCGCTCCGGGATCCTGAAGGATCTCCGCCGCAAGCGTCACTATGTGAAGCCGAGTGAGGCCCGCCAGTTGAAGGCGGCCGAAGCGCGGCGCCGTAAGCGCTCCGGCAAGGAGTAGGCTGAGTTCCCGAAGCGACGCGCGTGACCCCCGGGTCACGCGCGTCGCTTCGCATTCCCACCCAAAAGAACCGGTGCAGATGGCGACGCGCGCGTGAGCACCATCGACCTTCGCGATGCGGCGCGGACAGCGGTCGCGTCGCACGGCTTCGCCGTCGAGCAGCCCGACTCCACGGGGCTGACCGCGATCGCCCCGGCGGCGCTGAGCGCCGGCGCGCGCGACCTCACGGGGACGCTCTGGTCGTCGATCGACAACCTCGAGACCCGCGACCTCGACCAGCTCGAATTCGCCGAATGGCTGCCTGACGGCGCGATCCGCGTGCTGCTCGCGGTCGCCGACGTCGACGTCTACGTCACGAAGGGGTCGCCGCTCGATGCATACGCGGCGCAGAACACGACGTCCGTCTACACCGGCGTCACGACCTTCCCGATGCTGCCGGAGAAGCTCTCCACCGACCTGACGTCGCTGGTGGAAGGAGAGACGCGCGCGGCGATGGTCGTCTCACTCACCGTGCACGCCGACGGGAGCGTCGAAGCCGCCGACGTGTTCCGCGCGCTCGTCTGCAACCGGGCGAAGATGACGTACACCGACGTCGGCGCCTGGCTCGCCGGGTCGGGGGCACCGCCGCGGGCGGTGGTCGCCCACGCACCGTTAGGCGACCAACTGCGACTGCAGGACGAAGCGGCGCAGCGGCTCCGCGAGCGCCGCCACGAGCGCGGCGCGCTCGACCTCGAGACGATCGAGGCGAACACGGTCTCCGTGAACGGGCGGGTGGTCGACATCGCGCTGGTGCACAAGACGCGGGCGCGCGAGCTGATCGAGGACTTCATGATCGCGGCGAATACCGGGGTCGCGACCTTTCTCGAGTCGCACGGGATCGCCTCGATTCGTCGCGTCGTGAAGGCGCCGCGGCGCTGGCCGCGCATCGTCGAGATCGCGGCGGGCGAGGGCGTGACGCTCCCGGCGGAGCCGGACGCGAAGGCGCTCGCGCAATTCCTCGCCGCGCGGCGGCGCGCGGCGCCTGAGCGCTTCGCCGACCTCTCGCTCGCGGTGGTCAAGCTCCTCGGCGCTGGGGAGTACGACGTCGAAGTGCCTGGGGGCGAGCAGCACGGGCACTTCGGGCTGGCGGTGGACGACTACGCCCACTCGACCGCGCCTAACCGTCGGTACGCCGACCTCGTGACGCAGCGGCAGCTGAAGGCGGTGCTCGCCGACGCACCGGCGCCGTACACCGTCGACGAGCTCACCACCATCGCGGCCCACTGCACGCAGATGGAGGACGAGGGACGCGTCGCCGAGCGCGAGGTGCGGAAGATGGCCGGCGCGGCGCTCCTCTCGGGGCGCATCGGCGAGACCTTCGACGCGATCGTCACCGGCGAGTCGCCGAAAGGGGTGTTCGTCCGGCTGCTGCACCCGCCTGTCGAAGGTCGCGTCGTGCGCGGCTTCGAGAAGCTCGACGTCGGCGACCGGACGCGGGTGAAGCTGCTGGAGACAGACGTCGCAAAGGGGTTCATCGACTTTGCGCGCGCTTGAGGGGATGCACGGGATTTCGAAACCGCGATGCACATTGGGCGAAGCAGCGATGCACGGGCAGCGCGAGTACGAGGTGCACGCTGCACGATGAACGAAATCAGATGCGCGGAACCGCTGGTTGGATGACGGCACACCGTCCGCGGTTCGTGCCGCCGCTCGTGCTCCGTGCATCGAATGCGGTGTCGTTCACCGTGCATCTCTTACTGGCGCTTCCCGTGCATCGCTGCTTCGAAGAACCTGTGCATCGCAGTCTCGAAAACCCCGTGCATCGGAGTGTCGCCTAACGGCCGGGCGGAAGGCCGCTCGCCAGCCCTCGCCAGAACGCGCCGTCGGTGGCGAGCAATGCGTTGGCGCCGATCGGGCCGTCGCTTCCGGCGGGGTAGAGCTCGGGCTGCCGGTCGGGACCGACGACGGCGACGATGGGGTCGACGATCGACCACGCCTGCTCGACCTCGTCGCTGCGGGCGAAGAGCGTCGCTTCGCCGAGCATCGCGTCGAGCAGCAGCGTCTCGTAGGCCGGTCCCGGGGCGCCCCCGAAGTCCTCGGCGTACGAGAATCGCATGCGCACCGGCGAGAGCTCCATCTGCGGGGTCAACGACAGCGCGGCACCGGGGCGCTTCGCCTGGAAGCTGAGGGTGATCCCCTCGTCGGGCTGGATGCGCACCACCAGCTCGTTGGCGTCCATCGTCCGCCGTGCGGCGCGCGGCCAGAGGACGCCGGGAGCGCGGCGGAAGCGGATCGCGATCTCCGACATTCGCCTGGCGAGGCGCTTGCCGCTGCGCAGGTAGAAGGGAACCCCTTCCCAGCGCCAGTTGTCGACGAAGACGCGCAATGCGGCGTAGGTCGGCGTGACGCTCGCCGGGGCGACCGATGGCTCGTTGCGATAGGCGGGCACCTGCTCGCCATCGACCGTCCCGGCGGCGTACTGGCCGAGCACGACACACTCACGCAGGGCGACGGCATCGAAGCGCCTGACGGCGCGGAGCAGCTTCACCTTCTCGTCGCGGACGGCGGTCGCCGT
>DASSZC010000409.1:0-5043 GCA_035702925.1 Gemmatimonadaceae bacterium
GACCGCGCTCGCCGGGAGCTGCGCGAGGAAGTTGCCTAACTGCTGCCCCTTCATCGGCGTCGGACGCCCGTTGATCTGCACCACCACATTCGTGTTCCCGCGCAGGCTCACGTTGTTCGACTCGTCCACCTCCACCGAGGGGACGTTGCGCAGCGCATCTACCGCCGTGCCCCCGCTGGCGGTGGTCATGTTCTTCACCGCGTAGCTGTTCCGATCCGGCGCGAGGACGACGTCGGGACGCTCAGCGACGACGGCCTGCGTCTCGAGCGTCACCGGGATCGACGCGATCGCCAGCACGCCCAGGTTCACCACCGGTTCGGTCGCGGAGATGACGACGTCGTTACGGAAAAAGGGCGCGAAGCCGATCGCCCGGAAGCGCACGATGTAGCGACCCGGGGCGAGCCCGTTCACGCGGAACGAGCCGTCGGGATCGGGGAGCGCCCCGCCGGCGAAGCTGGTGTCGGAGGAATGGCGAACGGTGATCGAGCCGGCGCCGATCGGCGCGCCGGAGCTCGTCTCGGTGAGCCGGCCGCGGATCTCGCCCGAAGGAACGGCCGGGCCAGCAGGCGGCGTGGCCTGCGCGATCAGCGTCGTCTGCGCCGAGAGAAGGCCGAGGCAGAGCAGGGCGGCGCGTGTCAGGGTAGCGGTCATGCGGATTCTCGAGGTACGAGTGGCGTTGCGGTACAACAAAGCACCGGTTCGCGCACCGAGCGTAGGCGCTTGGTAAGGACTTCTTATAGACTCAGTCGCGGCAAGAATGGTTTGCCGCGCTTTCCCGTTCCTGATATGACACGTATGATCGGATGCTGACAACGACGATCAAGACCACCGCATGACTACGGCCTCTTCCAACCCGACCGAGCGCCCCACCGAAGAGTCGGTCCGCGAGACGGTGATCGCCTGGCGCCGCCACCTGCACCAGCACCCGGAGCTCTCCTTCCACGAGGAGCGCACGGCGCAGTTCGTCGCCGATACCCTCGCTTCCTTCGGGAACCTCGAGATCACCCGCCCGACCCCGACCAGCGTCATCGCGCGGCTCACCGGGTCGCGTCCCGGACCAGTCCTCGCCATGCGCGCCGACATCGACGCGCTCCCGATCGAGGAGAAGAACACCCACGATTTCGTCTCGCGTCACCCCGGCGTCATGCACGCCTGCGGTCACGACGGCCACACTTCGATGCTGCTCGGTGCCGCCAACGTCTTATACGCGCGACAGAACGATCTCGTTGGGGAGATCCGTTTCATCTTCCAGCACGCCGAGGAGCTGAATCCCGGGGGCGCGGACGAGTTGGTGAATGCCGGGGTGATGGACGGGGTGGACATGATCATCGGCGCGCACCTCTGGCTGCCGATGCCTTACGGCCAGGTCGGGGTGCGCGGCGGCGCGCTGATGGCGTCGCCGGACAACTTCGTCATCACGATCACCGGGAGCGGGGGACACGCCGCGATCCCGCACGAGACCACCGACACGATCGCGATCGCCGCGCAGGTGATCACCAACCTGCAGCACATCGTCGCCCGCAACGTCGATCCCCTCGCCTCGGCGGTCGTCTCGGTGACGCGCATCGCCGGCGGGACGACGTACAACGTCATCCCCGGGCAGGTCGAGCTCGCGGGAACGGTGCGCACCTTCGACCCCGCGCTCCGCGCGCGGATGCCGGAGCTGATGAAGCGCATCGTCGCCGGGATCACCGCCGCCCACGGCGCGACTTTCAGCTTCGACTGGGACGCCGGCTACCGCCCGGTGATCAACGACGAGAAAGCGAGCGACCTCCTGCGCCGCGCCGTCGTCCGCGCGTTAGGCGCGGAGGCCCTGGTCGAGGCGATCCCGACGATGGGCGGGGAGGACTTCTCCGCCTATCAGGAGAAGGTCCCCGGATCGTTCTTCTTCATCGGCGCGCGGAACGAGGAGCGCGGGATCACCAACCCGCACCATCACGAATGCTTCGACCTCGACGAGCGGGCGCTCGACAGCGGGACGAGGATCTTCGTCGCGGCGGCGATGGAGATGCTGGGGGGACAAGGGTGTCAGGGGCCAGGGACCAGGCGTTAGGCACGGCGTGAACATCGCACGGCGGAACGGACGAACGGTACCGCCGTTACTCGCCCCTGGCCCCTGGCCCACCAGTCAGCCCGCCTAACGCCTCCTCGCAGGCAGCGAGGCACAACGCCAGCCGGTCGGGGGTGTGATCCCCCATGTGGCCGATCCGGAACGTCGTTTCGCGCAGCTTGCCGTATCCCGCGCCGATCACGAACCCGCGCTTCGCGACTTCCGCCGCGACGGCGACGCCGCTGATCCCCTGCGGCAGGGAGACGGCGGTCACCGTCAGCGACCGTTCCCCGTCCGGCGCGAGGACGCGGATCGCGATGCCGCGACGCTTCGCGACGCCGGCCACCCACTGCCACGTCTGCTCGGCCATCGCGGCGTGGCGCGCCCAGCGTGCTTCCATCGTCTCGGTCGCGATGCGGGCGAGCTGCGTGTCGAGAGCGTAGAGGAGTGGCAGTGCCGGGGTGTTCGGGGTCTGGTTCTTCGCCGCGTAGCCCTCGAACTCGACGAGGTCGAAGTACAGGCCGCGCCCCTTCGCCTCGTGGGCGGTGCGCATGTAGGCGGCGCTGGCCACGCCGACGGCGAGCCCGGGGGGCAATGCGAGCGCCTTCTGCGAGCCGGTGAGCACGAAGTCCATCTCCCACTCGTCGAAGGGGAGCGGGGAGCCCGCGACTCCGGTGACGCTGTCCACCAGGCAGAGCGTCCCCTGCTCGCGGGCGAGCACCGTCGCCCCGCGAACGTCGCTCAGCGCGCCAGTGGACGTCTCCGAGTGGACGATCGTCATCGCCGCGTACTTGCGCGCGCGCAGCCGGGCGGCGAGCTCCTCGAGGTCGACCGCCCTGCCTAACGGCACGGTGAGGACGTCGGTCTCCCGCTCGCAGGCGCGGGCGATGTGGGCGAAGCGCTCGGAGAAGGCGCCGTTCACCACCGCCAGCACCGGGCCCGCCGGCGCGCAGCGCACCGATGCCTCCATCAGCCCGGTCGCCGACGACGAGCTGACGAGCACCGGCCGCCTCGTGCGGAAGACGTCGCGCAGCCCGTCCTGGATCCGGGCGAACATCTCCTCGAACGCCTTGCCGCGGTGCGGAATCATCGGCCGAGTCATCGCCGCCAGCACCTCGGGGCGGACCTCGGTCGGGCCGGGGAGGAAGAAGGTGCCGAAGGGTGCAGGAGTCATCCGAGGACCAGCGCCTCCAGTTGAGCGAACGATTCGATCGTGAAGTCGGCCTCGCGCACCACCGGTTCGCGCCGCACGAAGCCGGTGTAGGCGCCGAAGGCGGCGACGACCGGGCGCATCGCGAGGTCGGTCGCCCCGTCGCCGACGCCCAGCACCGGTGCGCCTAACGCGAGCTCGCGCACCACCTGCGCCTTCCCCTGCTGCGTCGCCAGCGGCGAGCGCTCGTCGTAGCCCGCATAGTGCCCTTCGGCGTCGAAGCGGATCGGTACCGCGCGCAGCCCCTGGCCCCCGACCCCGACGCGACGGGCGAGCGGGGCGATCGCCTCGCGCAGCCCGCCACTCACCAGCGCGATCGCGATCCCGGCGTGGCGCAGGGCACCGATCGCCGCCTCGGCGCCGGGCGCGATCGCCTCGACGTAGCGCGTCCCGAGGGCGTCGACCTCGCGCCGAGTCGGTCCGATCATCTTCAGGCGCTCGCCATAGACCGAGTCGAGGGTGACATCCCCACGCATCGCCCGGTCGGTGAGATCGGCGATGCGCGCCGCCATCTCCGGCCCGCGCAGCGCGGCGAGCCAGTCGATTCCCTCGATCCCGGAGAGCGTCGAGTCGACGTCGATGACGACGCTGGCGAACCGCGGGCGCGCCCCACTCACAGGACGTTGCCCGGCGCGAGGATTCCGAGTGGATCGAGCTCGCGCTTCATCGCCCGCATCGCTCCGAGCTGCATCTCCGACAGCTGCAGCCCGACCCACTTCCGCTTGATCTTCCCGATCCCGTGCTCGGCGGCGACGGTGCCACCCATCTCGATCACGGTGCGCAGCGTCTCCTCGACGACGCGCTCGATGCGCTTCACCTCGCCGGCGTCGGTGGCGATGAAGTTCTGGTGCGGATGGCCGTTCCCGGCGTGACCGTAGATCACCGCCTGCTCGATCCCAGCGGCGCGGGCGTGCGCGCGCGCCTGCGCGATCGCTTCCCCGAGCCGCGGGTACGGCACCGCCCAGTCGGTCGACACCTTGCGTCCTCCAGCCGGGCGGCAGCGCGCGCCGCGCTCGTTCATCGTCGCCGGGATCGCGTGCCGCGCGTCGCGCGCCTCGCGAAGCGCGCTCGCCCCCTCGAACATGCGCACCTCGTCGCCGGCCGCGCCGTGGCGCTCGGCCAGCGCCAGCCAGGCATCGAGGTCGACGTCTTCCTCGCCGGCGTCCTCGGCGTAGACGGCGGCGGCGGCGCCGATCGGCGCCATCCGGTCGCTGTGGGCCAGCGCCGTGAGGCCTAACGCGAGCTCGTCGAGGTACTCGAGGCAGCGCGGGGCGAGCGGCGAGCGCCGGGCGGCGACGACGAAGTCGAGCGCCTCGCGCTCGGACGGAAAGGGGAACGAGAGCCCGGTGACGCGGTCGGGGAGCGGGAGGAGCGCGAGCTCGGCCTCGACGACGAGCCCGAGCGTCCCCTCGCTGCCGACGAACCAGTCGAGCGGATCGTGGACGAACTCGTAGCCGACGGTGTTCTTCTCGAGCGGATTGCGCCGCAGCTCCACCGTCTCGCCGGAGGCGAGGACGACGGTGAGCGCGCGGATGTGCGATCGCGTCGCGCCGTAGCGCAGCGTCCGCGCCCCTGATGCGTTGCAGGCGATCGAGCCGCCGATGGTGCACGACTCCTCGCTCGTCGGGTCGGGGGCGAAGAGCAGCCCGTGCGCGGCCGCGGCCTTCTTCACCTCGGCGACGATCGCCCCCGGCTGGACGCGGACGGTACGGGCGCGGTCATCGACGTCGAAGATGCGATCCATCTTCCGGAAGGAGAGCAGCACCCCGCCCTCGGTGATCGA
>DASSZC010000275.1:0-2869 GCA_035702925.1 Gemmatimonadaceae bacterium
CAGCACAGCCGCGGCGCGTACATCGGCGGCGGGCTGTCGCTGCTCGGGCGCAACGGCCCCCACGTCCGCGCCTACCTCGCCCTCGTCGCCGCCCTCGAGCTGAAGCAGCGCGGCGGCTGGGTCCCGTCGATCGAAGCAGACCTCGGCGGGGGCGCGCGGGTCGGGATAGGCGTTCGCCGCGCCATGGAGCTCTGGCGGTGAAACGAATAGCGCCCCCAGACTGCGGGGGCGCTTATGACTTCATCACTGCGACGTCAGGCGGCGGAGGTCTGCTGCTGCCGGGCCTTCGGGGGCTGCGCGAAGCGCTCGCCGAGGGTGCGGAGCTGCGTGTGTTCCGTCTCGCTCAGCTCGGGATAGCGCGCGTTGAGATAACCCATCGTCTCGTCGAACCACGCGGTCTGATCCTCGACTTCGGCGCCAACTACGCCACACTGCATGATGTGCTGGAACAACTCATCGCGGGCTTCCTCGAAGGGAGTCGGAGCGGCCGCGGCTGGTCTGCTCGGTCTGGTGTTGTTTCTGACTTGTTTGGCCATTTATTGGAGATCCGGGGTTTGGAAAACTGAAATATAACAGGGACGGGAAGGGCTCTCAGCCCGAAACGACCCCGTTCCTGCTACTGCATTCTCTCTTGCACTTCTCGTGCGAACCTTGTTGTACACCATAAAGCAACCACCGATCGCGCGAAATCGGTCTTTTTCACCCGACGTCACCCCTGGCGCCCTTCCTCGAAGCGGAGAATGAGCTCGGTGAGCTCCTCAGGTGCCTCCTCGGGGATCAATCGCCCGGCCCCGGGGATCCGCGCGAGCCGCGCCTCCGGGATCGTTCCGGCGAGGCGCTCGGCGGTTTTCAGGTCGAGCCAGCGGTCGCGCTCCCCAGCAACGATCAGCGTCGGCGCGGCGATCGAGCGCAGCTCCTCCTCGTGCAAATCCTGGGCGCGAATCGCGCGCACGATGGTGTGCAGCTGCTCGACACCATCGCGTCCGACGAAGGGCGCGAGATAGCGCGCGATCAGCCCGTCGGGCATCGCCTGCGGCTCGGCGACACTCGCCTCGAGGAGGGGCCTGAGCAGCGGGGTCGCGCCAAGCACACCGCGCTGCTGGCGAAGGGGCGCGCGGCGCACGGCGCGCTGGAAGAGCTTCACGTCTTCCCCCGGGATCTCGTCGATGTCAGGGGGGCTGACGAGGACGAGACGTTCGACACGATCGGGGTGCGATGCCGCGAGCCGCAGCGCGACGAGCGCGCCGAGATCGCAGCCGACGATCGTCGCCCGCGGGACTCGCTGAGCGGTGAGCACGCGGTCGATGTACTCGGCCTGCGCGGCGACGCCGTACTCGCCGTCATACGGGCGGTCCGATTCGCCGTGACCGAAGAGGTCGATCGCCAGCGCGCTGTGGCCGGCACGGGCGAGCTCCGGTGCGACCTCACGCCAGAGGAAGCCGGAGGTCCCGAGCCCGTGCAGGAGCGCGATCGGCCGGCCGCCATGGCCATAGCGGGCGACGTGCACCGCGCCCGGACCGACCGGGACGCGCAGGAGATCGGCGTCGATGGGAAGCGCTGGTGAAGGGGACGAGCGAACGATCGTGGACCGCCGAATGCTCACAGGACACACAGTCGCGGTCAAGCGGCGAATTGTGCCGCGTCGATCTCGCCGCCGATTGGCGCACTCCCGGCAACTCGTCTAACTTTCCTCCCGCATGTCGGACCAGACCTACGACGAAGGACGCGCGAAGAACCTCCAGGCGCTGCTGCTCGCGCTCGCTGACCGTATCCGCGAGCTCAACGAGGCGGGAACGCTGCTCCAGCACGCCCCGGAGCTGACGCGGCTCATCGGCGAGGTCCGGAGCGAGCTGTTTCACTACGAAGTGCGCGCCACCTACGACACCCCTGAAGTCGCCGAGAATCGCCGGATCGTCTCGGAGGCAAAGCAGAAGGAAGAGACCGAATGGCAGCCAAACGAGTGGAATCCGGAAGAGGAAGACGATCCCGAGTGGTGAGCGAGCAGCGCCGGTCGAGCCGGCCGTTCGCCATCGCGTTAGGCGTGGTCGCGATCCTCGGCGTCCTCGCCCTCGCCTGGACGGTGATGCGCCCGAAGCGCGGGGTGACCGAAGTCGACCTCAAGGCTGATCCGGCCCAGGCGCGCGGCTACCTCCTTGGCGACTCGACGGCCCCGGTGCAGGTGATGGAGTACGCCGACTTCGAGTGCCCGGCGTGCGGGACCTTCGCGACGCTGACCGAGCCGGACATCCGAAAGAGCCTGATCCAGACGGGGAAGGTGAGCTGGCGGTACTACGACTTCCCGCTGCCGATGCACAAGAACACGTGGGACGCATCGAACGCGGCGGCGTGCGCTGACGAACAGGGGAAGTTCTGGGAGATGCACGACATGCTGTTCGCCAACCAGGATCGCTGGAATGGCGAGGCGACGAGCAGCCCGAAGCCGCAGTTCAAGGGCTACGCGCAGTCGCTCGGACTCGACCTCCCGAAGTGGGAAGCGTGCTACGATGCCGATCGCTACCGCTCGCGCATCGCGTCGAACCGCGCCGAGTCGGAGCGCCGCCATGTCGAGAGCACGCCGACCTTCATCATCGGCGGAAAGATGGTCGCCGGCGCGCTCAACTACGACCAGTTCATGAAGTACTACGAGGAGGCACAGCGCGCAGCCGCGGCGTCGCCGGCGGGGAAGACCCCGGCCGCCGCGCCTAACGCGCGGGCGGACAGCGGGAAGAAGCTGTGACGAGGCGGATGCTCGCCGCGCTCCTCGCGCTGGTCGGGCTCTTCGTCGCGCTCTACCTGACCCTCTACAAGATCGGCGTCGTCGGTCAGCTCGTCTGCGCCGCGGGCTCCTGCGAGACGGTGCAGACGAGCC
>DASSZC010000104.1:0-11780 GCA_035702925.1 Gemmatimonadaceae bacterium
ACCAGCTCACCCGCGCCGGGATCGGGCAGACGACCTGCGTCGGGATCGGCGGCGACCCGATCAACGGGACGAACTTCATCGACTGCCTCGAAGCGTTCGAGAAGGATCCGGACACGAAGGCGATCTGCATGATGGGGGAGATCGGCGGCACCGACGAGCAGGAAGCCGCGGGGTTCGTGAAGAAGCACATGAAGAAGCCGGTCGTCGGCTTCATCGCCGGGCAGACGGCGCCACCGGGACGGAGGATGGGGCACGCCGGGGCGATCATCTCCGGCTCCTCGGGCACCGCCGCCGAGAAGCTCGAGGCGTTCGCCGCGGCCGGGATCGGCGTTGCCAAGCGCCCGCTCGACTTCGTCGAGCTGATCCGGGCGCGGCTGAAGTGACCACCGCCTGACGTTAGGCCTGACGGCGACGTGCGTCTCTCCGACTATGTAGTCGCGTCGAGGGCGGTCGTCCCGCTCGGCGTCACCGAGCTGCCGGCCGCGGCGCGGGTACTCTTCGAGTGCCTCGTCGCGGCCGGTGCCGTCCCGAACCCCGACGCGCTGCTCGAGCGGATCACGGCCGAGCGGCCGGAGGACATCGTCGCGATGGGGGAGCGCGCCTTCCTCCTCCACTATCGCACCGACGCGGTGAAGGAGATGGCGGTCGCGATCGGTACCGCGCGCTCGCCGATCTGCCGCGAGCTCGGGGACAGCGACCGGCAGTGCGCGCAGATCGTGCTGCTCGTCGCCGCCCCGCCGCGGATGGCGGGGCGCTACCTGCAGCTCGTCGGCGCGCTCGCCAGGCTGCTCTCGCGCCCGGACACCGTCGAGGCGGTGCTCGCCGCCCCCGATGCGCGGTCCCTCGCCGCGCTCGGCGCCTTCCGCGACGCCGAGCTCCCCGAGCAGCTGCTCGTCCGCGACATCATGACCGAGCGGCCACGCTCGATCACCGCCGACGTCCTCGCCCGGGACGCCGCCCGCGAGATGGTCCGCTGGCGGTTAGGCGGGCTTCCGGTCGTCGATGCCGAGATGCGGGTCATTGGCATCCTCACGGAGCGCGACCTGCTCCGTCACCTCCTCACCAACTATCTTGGGGACACCGGTTCGACGAAGACGCCGATCCCCTCGGGACGGGTCGTTCGCGACGTGATGAACCGGCAGGTGCTCTGCGTCTCCGCCGAGCAGCCGCTCGCCGAAGTGGCAGCGTTGATGGCAAACAAGGAAGTCGACCGGGTGCCGGTGGTGCGCGATGGAAAGCTCGTCGGCTTCCTCACCCGCGGCGACATCGTCCGCAAACTCATAGGATCCTGATCATGGCAGGCAACAGAACGTTGGCGATCGTCAAGCCGGATGCATTCGGCGCGGGCAAGGCGGGGAAGATCCTCGCGCACATCGAGGGCGCAGGCTTCCGGATCATCGCCGCGCGCGTGACTCACCTCAGCGACGCCGAGGCGGGGGAGTTCTACGCCGTGCACAAGGAGCGTCCCTTCTACGGCTCGCTCACGAAGTTCATGACCTCGGGGCCGTGCATGCCGGTCGTCCTCGAGAAGGCGGACGCCGTTGCGTCGTTCCGGAAGACCATCGGCGCGACCGATCCCGCCGAGGCGGAGGCGAACACCATTCGGAAGCTCTTCGCCGAGAGCAAGGAGCGGAACGCCATCCACGCCTCCGACTCGGACGAGAACGCTTTCCGCGAGGCGCGCTTCTTCTTCAGCGAGACGGAGCTGATCCGGGCGCGCTAGCCGCCACGCCGGGGCGACCGCTCGAGGGGCCGGGAACGACCGCGACTAAACTCCGTCGCGGTCGTGACTTGCCCCTCGTGCATTGTTCGGGTAAATTTATCGGCTATGCTGTCCTTTGACCTTCGTTCGCTCGAGAGCCAACCGGTCCAGGTATCCGGCGAGCTCACGCCGGATGATCCGGTCTGGCTGGAGGGAGATCCGCGTCCCGCTGGCCCGATCACCGTCACGGGGCGGCTGTCGCAGGCTGGACCGGGAAAGTTCTACTTTCACGGGCAGCTCGCTGGCGACCTGAATGCGGAGTGTCGGCGCTGTCTCACCGACGTCGCGGAAAAGGTCGAAGGCGACATGCACCTGATCTTCGCCGAGTCCGATGACCCGGACGCGGCGGATGATCCGGACATGTACCAGATCGAGGACCGCTCCGCGGAGCTGGATCTTCGGCCGGCGCTGAGGGAGCAGTGGCTTCTCTTCGCGCCGGCGTTCTCGCTGTGCTCCGAAGACTGCAAGGGGCTCTGCCCGACCTGCGGCGCGGATCGTAACGTCAGCAGCTGCGACTGTGCGACGCACACCGACAGCCGCTGGGATGCGCTGCGCGGGGCGAAGAGCGGTCACCAGAAGTAGTTCGCATTACTCTCACACGACACCAGTCCAATGGCTGTTCCGAAAAGACGTACCTCGAAGCGTAAGAAGCGCGCCCGCAACACGCACAAGAAGGCGCCGGCGATCGCGATCCAGAAGTGCCCGCGCTGCTCGGCGATGAAGCGCCCGCACCACGTGTGCGAGGAGTGTGGCTTCTACGCCGGTGAGCAGCGGATCGAAGCCGCGGAAGCGTAGCGTTGGCACGGATCGCGTTGGACGCGATGGGGGGTGACCTCGCGCCCGAGGCCCCCATCGCCGGCGCGCTCCAGGCGCTGCTGGAGCTCGGCCCCTCACACAAGATCCAGCTCGTCGGTCGCACCGAAATCATCGAAGCAACCCTGACGCGCCTGCTGGGCGGCGATCTCGCCGCCGCGGGCGCGCAGCGCGCGCGCCTCGAGATCATCGAGGCGCCCGACGTCGTCGAGATGGCCGACAAGCCCACCGTCGTCCGCAAGAAGCCCAACAGCTCGATGGCCGTCGGCCTCCAGCTGCAGGCCGACGGCCGCTCCGATGGCTTCGTCTCCGCCGGCAACACCGGCGCCCAGATGGCTGGCTCCTTCTTCATCCTCGGGGTGCACCAGGGGATGACGCGGCCCGCCATCGCGACCCTCTTCCCGACCGCGGGGCAGCCGATCGTCGTCCTCGACTCGGGCGCCAACGTCGACTGCACCTCCACCGAGCTGGTGCAGTTCGCCCGACTCGGCGCGGTCTATGCCGAAGCGGTCCTCGGACGAACGAATCCGTCCGTCGGCCTCCTCAGCATCGGCGAAGAGGCGGAGAAGGGACACGCCGTCGTGAAGGAGACGAATGGCCTGCTCGCCGCCAGCGGACTCAATTTCCAGGGGAACGTCGAGGGGCGCGACATCCCGCGCGGGGCGAGCGATCGCGGGCCGATCGACGTCGTCGTCTGCGATGGCTTCGTCGGGAACGTCCTCGTGAAGTTCTACGAGGCCGTCACGCCGACGCTCCTGAAGATGCTGCGCGGCGTCGTCGAGCTCGACGCGGCGACGGTGAAGCGCGCATTCGGCTCGCTCGATTACTCGGAGCACGGCGGTGCCCCGCTGCTCGGCGTGAAGGGGGTCAGCATCATCGCCCACGGACGCTCCGACGCGCGCGCGATCAAGAACGCGATCCGCGTCGCCGTGCAGGCCGCCGAGTCGGGAATGAACGAGACGATCGGCCGGCGTCTGGCCGAGAGCGAGGAGGTCAAGGCGTGAACCGTCCGGTAGCCTACATCGCGGGGACGGGGCGCGGAATTCCCGCGCACGTGATGACCAACTACGATTTCGCCGCGATCGGCATCGAGACGTCGCACGAATGGATCGTCGAGCGCTCGGGGATTCATGAGCGCCACATCGCGAAGACGGAGACCGCCTGCTCGTTAGGCAGCGAGGCCGCGCGACAGGCGATGCAGCGCGCCGGCGTCGACGCCGGCCAGATCGACGTCATCATCGTCAGCACCGCCACCCCGGATCGCCTCCTCCCCGCCACCGCGGTCGACGTGCAGGCCGAGCTGGGTGCGTCGCGCGCCGCGGCGTTCGACATCTCCGCCGCCTGCTCCGGCTGGCTCTACGCGCTGACCGTCGCCGAGGGGATGATGGCCTCGGGGATCGGCGAGACCATCCTCGTGATCGCCGCCGAGAAGATGAGCGCGATCACCGACTGGACCGACCGCTCGACGTGCGTGCTGTTCGGCGACGGAGCGGGCGCGGTCGTGCTCAAGCGCTCCGAGGGCGAGCACGCCGGGCAGGGGATCCTCTCCGCCTACATGCGCAGCGACGGGACCCTCGCCGACCTCCTCTACCGGCCTAACGGCGGGGCGACGACCCCCTTCTCGGCCGAGGTGCTCGCCGACCGCTCGCACTACGTGAAGATGTCCGGGCGCGAGGTATTCAAGCACGCCGTCCGCTCGATGGCCGACGCCTGCGACCGCGCCCTCGACGGCGCGAAGATGACCGGCGCCGACATCGACCTGCTCATCCCGCACCAGGCCAACATCCGCATCATCGAGGCGACGGCGAAGCACGCCAACATCCCGATGGACAAGGTCTACGTCAACGTCGACCGCTACGGCAACACCTCCTCGGCGTCGATCCCGATCGCCCTCGACGAGGTGATCGAGTCGGGGCGCGTGCACGCGGGATCGAAGATCCTGATGGTCGCGTTCGGCGCCGGCTTCACCTGGGCCTCGATGGTCGTCCGCCTCTAGCACGCGCACCATGGACATCGTACTGCTCTTTCCCGGCCAGGGATCACAGAAGCCGGGGATGGCGAAGGATCTCGTCGACGCGCAGCCCGCCGCCCGCGAGCTCTTCGCCAGCATCGACCGCGCGTTAGGCGTCCCGCTCTCCACGCTCTGCTTCGACGGGCCGGCGGACGAGCTGACGCTGACGCAGAACGCGCAGCCCGCGCTCCTCGCCCACGGGCTGGCCGCCTGGGCGGCGGTCCGCGATCGCGTCGCGCCGCACGTCCGCGCCGCCGCCGGCCACTCGCTCGGCGAGTTCACCGCCTACGCTGCCGCCGGCGCGCTGACGCCGGTCGCCGCGGCGAAGCTGGTGCGCCGCCGCGGAGAGCTGATGTACGAGTCTGGGGTGAAGCGCCCCGGCGCGATGGCCGCGATCCTCGGCACCCTGACGACGCCGATCGACGCCCTCTGCGAGCGCGCCACGCGTGAGGCGGGCACCGTCGTCCCGGCGAACTACAACTCGCCGGAACAGGTCGTCGTCTCCGGCGAGGTCGCGGGCGTCGAGCGGGCGATGGAGCTGGTGAAGGAGGCAGGGGCCAAGCGCGCCGTGAAGCTGAACGTCAGCGGCGCCTTCCACTCGCCGCTGATGGAGATCGCGCAGCCCGGGCTCGCCGAGGCGCTCGCCACGGCGGGGATGCGCGCCCCGGCATTTCCCGTCGTCTCGAACGTGACGGCGGCGCCGGTGATGCAGGCGAGCGACGCACAATCGCTGCTCCTCCGCCAGCTCACCTCGCCGGTACGCTGGACCGACGTCGTCGGCTATCTTGCCGCCCAGTATCCGGGTGCGCTGTTCGTCGAGATGGGCCCGGGCAACGTCCTCACGGGGCTCATGAAGCGCATCGCACCCTCGGTCGCCACGATGACCTGCGGAACCGCGTCCGAAGTGGAACAGCTCCTCGCCAAGGTGGCCTGATGCAGATCGACCTGACCGGGCGCGTTGCCCTCGTCACCGGCAGCACCCGCGGCATCGGCCGCGCCATCGCGACCACCCTCGCCGGCGCCGGGGCACGAGTCGCCGTCGTTGGGCGCGAGCGCGCACGGGCGGAGGAGGCCGCGTCGCAGCTCGGCGGGGAGGCGCGGGGCTTCTCCTGCGACGTCGCCGACACCGCGTCGGTCGCCGCGCTGGTCGAGGAAGTGGAGAAGAGCTTCGGCTCGCTCGACATCCTCGTCAACAACGCCGGGCTGACGCGCGACAACCTGCTGATGCGCATCAAGGACGCCGACTGGGACGCGGTGCTCGACGCCAACCTCCGCGGCGCCTTCGCCTCGATCCGCGCCGCGTCGCGCGGGATGATGAAGCGGCGCTGGGGACGGATCATCAACATCGCCAGCATCGTCGGGATCACCGGCAACAAGGGGCAGGCGAACTACGCGGCGAGCAAGGCTGGACTCATCGGGCTGACCAAGTCAGTCGCGAAGGAGCTGGGGTCGCGGAACATCCTCTGCAATGCGGTTGCCCCCGGGTTCATCGAGACCGACATGACGGCGGCGATGACCCCGGAGGCGCGAACCGCGATGAGCGCGCAGATCCCGCTCGAGCGGCTCGGCAAGCCGGAGGACATCGCCGGCACCGTGGCCTTCCTCGCGTCGGAGCATGCCGCCTACATCACGGGGCAGGTCTTCGTGGTCGACGGCGGGATGGTCATGTAGCTCGCGGGCTGTAACGCTTGACGCCACGACCGATTACCTTTCTTCTCTTCACCCTCTTTCAAACATCACACGAGGACGAGCGCACATGGCGAACGCGGACAAGGTCAGGGACATCATCGAGAAGGAGCTCGGGGTTGAGCGCGAGAAGCTCACCGACAACGCGAGCTTCATCGAGGATCTCGGTGCTGACAGCCTGGACATCGTCGAGCTCGTGATGGAGTTCGAGAAGGAGTTCAACATCGACATCCCCGACGAGGATGCCGAGAAGCTCCGCACGGTCGGCGATGCGATCGGCTATCTGAACCAGAAGGTGAGCGCGTAAATGGAGCGACGGGTCGTCGTCACCGGATTGGGTGTCGTCTCGCCAGTCGGGAACGATGTGGCGACGACCTGGCAGTCCCTCCTCGAGGGGCGGTCGGGAGGCGCGCCGATCACGAAGTTCGATACGGCAAACTTTCCCGTCAGGTTCGCGTGCGAGCTGAAGGGCTTCGATCCGCTCCAGTTCATGGAGCGGAAGGAGGCGAAGCGCGCCGACCCGTACGCGCAGTACGCGATCGCCGCCTCGGTGCAGGCGATGCGCGACGCCGGCCTCGAGGCCGGTGGCGACGCCGACCCCTTTCGCGTCGGGGTGATCATCGGCAGCGGGATCGGCGGGCTGTCGAGCTTCGAGGAGCAGCACGACGTCTATCGTGAGCGCGGCCCCTCCAAGATCTCGCCCTTCTTCATCCCGATGTTCATCGCCGACATCGCGGCCGGCCTCGTCTCGATGCGCTTCGGCGCGAAGGGACCGAACTACGCGACGGTCTCCGCCTGCTCGACGAGCGCGCACGCGATCGGCGACGCCTTCCGGCTGATCAAGTACGGCGACGCGGACGTGATCATCACCGGCGGCGCGGAGGCGACGGTCACCCCGATGGCGATCGGCGGCTTCGCCAACATGGGCGCGCTCTCGACCCGCAACGACTCGCCGGCGACGGCCTCGCGTCCCTTCGACTCGAGCCGCGACGGCTTCGTCATGGGCGAGGGCGCGGCGATCGTCATCCTCGAGGAGCTGCAGCACGCGCTCAAGCGCGGCGCGCGGATCTACGCCGAGATGGCGGGCTACGGCGCCACCGGCGACGCCTTCCACCTCACCGGCCAGCCCGATGAGCACGAGGGGCTGCAGCGGGCGATGCGCCGCGCGATGCAGGACGGCGGCCTCCGCCCCGAGGACGTCGACTACGTCAACGCCCACGGGACCTCGACGCCGCTCAACGACGTCAACGAGGCGAAGGCGATTGCCCGGGTCTTCGGTTCCGCCGCGTCCCGGCTCAACGTCTCGTCGACCAAGTCCGCGACCGGCCACATGCTCGGCGCCGCCGGCGGTGTCGAGCTGATCGCGTCGACGCTGGCGATCCGCGACCAGGTCGTCCCGCCGACGATCAACTACACGACGCCGGACCCCGAGTGCCCGCCGCTGAACTTCACGCCTAACGTTCCGCAGAAGCGCGAAGTGCGCGCCTGCGTCAGCAACAGCGCGGGGTTCGGCGGCCACAACGTGTCGCTCGCGATCAAGCGCTTCGAGGAGTGAGGAGCGCCGCCTGAGCGACGTTCCTGGCGGTTCCCCCAACGTGCCGCGGACGGCGGTGCGCACCGGGATCGGCTATGATTCCCATCGCTTCGCCGTCGGGGGACCGATCATCCTCGGCGGGGTCCGCATCGCCTCCGAGGTCCGCCTCGTCGGCCACTCCGACGGCGACGCCGTCGCCCACGCGGTGACCGACGCGGTGCTCGGCGCCGCCGCCGCCGGGGACATCGGCGAGATGTTCGCCGACACCGACGAGAAGAATCGCGGCCGCGACTCCATCGAGATGCTGCGCGCCGCCGTCGAGCGCGTGCGCCGCCGCGGCTTCTCGGTCGGCAACGTCGACGTGACGGTCATCGCCGAGCGCCCGAAGATCGGCCCGTACCGCGACGCGATGCGCGCCGCCCTCGCCGCCGCGTTAGGCATCGGCCCCGATGCGGTCTCGGTGAAGGGAAAGACGAACGAGCACATGGGATTCGTCGGCCGCGAGGAGGGGCTGGCGTGCATCGCCGTCGCCACGCTCCTCCCCGGCGCCGGAGCCTGACGTGCAAGGGGTGCTGGACTGGCTGACGGCGTTGCCGCCCGCCGTGCTCTACCTCGTCCTCGCGGTCGTCTCCGCCATCGAGAACGTCTTCCCGCCGATCCCCGCCGACACCGTCGTCGCCTTCGGTGCCTTCCTCGCCGCCCGCGGCCACGCGACGCTCGCCGGTGCCTTCCTCGCGACGTTAGGCGGCAACCTCGCCGGGGCGATGGGGATGTACGCCGCCGGGCGCCGCTTCGGTGCCGACCGCCTCGCCCAGCGCCTCTCCGCGGGCGGATCGTCGAAGCGCCTCCAGGATTTCTACGGACGCTACGGCGCGGTCGCGCTCTTCGTCAGCCGCTTCCTCCCCGGGGTGCGCGCCCTCGTGCCCCCCTTCGCCGGCGCGCTCCGGCTCCCCGCCTGGCGCGTCTTCCTCATCCTCGGCACCGCGTCGGGGATCTGGTACGGCGCGATCACCATCATCGCCTATCGCGTCGGCGCCGACTGGCCGACGCTGCAGGCGAAGATGCGCGAGTGGCAGCATGTCCTCGTCATCGGTGCGGCCGTCGTCGCGATCATCGGCGTCGGCGTCTGGCTGGTCAGGCGGCGGCGGAAGGCGCCGTGACCGCCGACGAGCCGCGCGACGCTGCCGCGGCGCAGAGCGAGGCGACACGCGCCTTCATGCTCGAGCAGTTCAGCGACTTCATCAACCTCGAGCGCGGCGTCTCGCCGCGTACCGACGAAGCGTACGGCCGGGACATCATCCGCTTTGCCCAGTACTGCCGGGCGAAAGGGGCGATCGCGCCAACCGACGTCACCGCGCGGCTCGTGCGAGAGTACGTGTATCACCTGAAGGATCTCGGGCTCGCGCCTTCCTCGATCCGCCGCAACGTCTCCGCGGTCCGCACCTACTTCAAGTTCCTCGTCGGCGAGGGACACGTCGTCCGCGATCCGAGCGACCGGCTGGAGACCCCGAAGCGCTGGCGCACGCTGCCTGACGTCCTCAGTGTCGACGAGGTGGAGCGGCTCCTCGCCGCGCCCTCCATCGAGGAGCCGATGGTGTTCCGCGACCGGGCGATGCTCGAGCTGGCGTACGGTGCGGGGCTGCGCGTCTCCGAGTGGATCACCCTCGGGATGCGCGACGTGATGTTCGACGACATGCTCGTCCGGGTCTTCGGCAAGGGGGGGAAGGAGCGCCTCGTCCCGATCGGCCGCAACGCGATCGGCGCCGTCGCGCTCTACTTGCGCGAGCTCCGTCCCCGCCTCGAGCGCGGCGAGGGGAAGGGGATCCTCTTCCTCAATGCGCGCGGCGAGCCGTTGACGCGGATGGGCGCGTGGAAGATCCTTCGCCGTCACGTGACGACGGCGGGGCTGGCGAAGCGCGTCACCCCGCATACGCTTCGCCATTCCTTCGCGACGCACCTTCTCGAGAACGGTGCGGACCTGCGCGCGGTCCAGGAGATGCTTGGCCACGCCGACATCTCGACGACGCAGATCTACACCCACGTCGATCGTGAGTACCTCCGCACCGTTCACAAGAAATTCCACCCGCGCGGTTGAGCGCAGGCGATCCGCATGATCCTGGTCATCGACAACTACGACTCGTTCACCTACAACCTCGCGCAGTACCTCGGCGAGCTCGGGGCCGAGGTCGAGGTGCGGCGCAACGACGCGATCGCCGTCGACGACATCGGGGAGATGAATCCAGCGGCCATCGTGCTCTCGCCGGGTCCGTGCACCCCGGCGGAAGCGGGGATCACGATCCCCGTCATTCGCCGCTGGGGGTCATCGATCCCGATGCTCGGGGTCTGCCTCGGGCATCAGGCGATCGGCGAGGCGTTCGGCGGCAAGGTCGTCCGCGCGGATCGGGTCATGCATGGGAAGACCTCGCTCGTCACCCACGACGGGACCGGAGTCTTCGCCGGACTGCCTTCTCCGCTGGAAGTGATGCGCTACCACTCGCTGGTCATTCAACCGTCCTCGCTCCCGTCGTCGCTCTCAGTCACCGCGCGCGCGGTCGACGCGCCCGACGAGATCCATGCCGTGCGGCACGTCGAACACCCGGTGTTCGGCGTCCAGTTCCATCCCGAGTCGATCATGACCCAGCACGGCAAGCAGATGCTCGCGAACTTCCTCGAGGCCGCTCGGTGAGGCGAGTGCGACGCGTCGCCATCGCGCTCGGAATCATCTCGTCAGCGCTGATGGCGGGAATGATCACGCCTGACGTCGCCGCTGCGCAGGCAGTCGTCATTCGCGACATGGGACCGGGACGAGCGGGACGCTGGCTGCGCAGCGCTCTCGCCGGTCCCCACATCCTCATTCGCGCCGACAGCGCCCATCCCGCGGTGCTCGCGCGCGACACGACCTACGACCGGACAGTCATCGTCGTCGGCGGGCCGGCGGAGGTCGCGAGCACGGTGAACGGGGAGGTGATCGTCGTCGGCGGCGACCTGTTCCTTCACCCCGGCGTCAACATCGCCAGCCGGGCGGTGGCTATCGGGGGCGGGGTCTACGAGACTTCGCTCGGCCAGGTGCACGGGGGGATCTTCTCGTTCCGCGAGTTTACCTATCAAGTCACCCCTCTTCCCGACGGTACCCTCGCCCTCGACTACGAGCTCACCGAGCTCCGCGACACCCGCGTCGTCACGCTCCCCGGCTTCTACGGCGTGCGGATCCCCTCGTACGACCGGACCAACGGCCTCTCCTTTCCCTTCGGTCCGACGCTCGCCTTCGACACGGCGCGCTACGAGCTCGATTTCCTCGGCGTCTACCGCTCCCAGCTCGGCGTCGTCGATCCGCAGGCCGAGCTGCGCGGCACGATCGGCCGCCGCCTGACGGTCCAGCTCCGCGGCGGCCGCTACACGATGACCAACGAGCGCTGGATCTACGGCGACATCCCCAATTCGCTGCACATGATCGCGTCGGGGAGCGACACCCGGAATTACTACCGCGCCGATCGCGCCGATGCCCAGGTCGTATGGGTGCTCGAGAGCTCGACCGCCCGATTCACCCTGAGCGCCGGCGATCTCGCCGAGCGCGCCCGGTCGGTCCGCCCCGACACCGGGGCACGCGGCGGACCGTGGTCCCTCTTCGAACGGAATGAGCCGATGGGCCGCCTTCGTCCGAACCCGCACGTCCTCCCCGGGACGATCACCTCAGGGATCGGCGGGGTGGTGATGGAATGGGCGGACCAGGGGGTGACCGCGAACCTAACCGCCGACGTCGAGCTTCCGTTCTCGACCCCGAACGACTCGCGCTTCGTCCAGACGACCCTCGACGCCTTCGTCGGCTTCCCGAGCTTCAGCACCCAGTCGGTCCAGGTCGAATCGCACGCGATCATTACCGCCGGCGACACCGCGCCCCCGCAGCGCTACTCGTACATCGGCGGGGGGGGAACCCTGCCCACCTTCGACCTCCTGCAGTTCGGGGGAGACGAGCT
>DASSZC010000366.1:0-3166 GCA_035702925.1 Gemmatimonadaceae bacterium
AGCGCGCTGGCGGCGCTGCTCGGGGAGGGCGGGGATGAGGGCGCCGGGCGGGACGGGGCGGAAACCAATGGCGATCCGCGGGTGCCGAATGGCGACCGGAGCGGGGGTGCGGGGCGGGGGGAGAACCCCCCGCGCGGTGGCGCAACCGCTTGACACCATTCCACTTGATTGGGTATTGTAGACGATTATGGCTCAAACCGTCACCCCTGCTCGTTCCCGCAGCGCCATCCTCTGGGCAGCTGCGGCCCTGACACTTCTCGCGGGGTACGCGGATCTCGCCCGCGGCGGCGAGACGCTCGCGCCGATCCTCCTGATCATCGGCTACTGCGTCCTCGTTCCGCTGGCGATCCTGAAGTAAGGCACGGTTCGCCACTGGTGGTGGCGGCAGGCAAGCCGTGGTTGGACAAGAAGTTCCGGGGATTCTGACCTGCCGGTCAGATTTCTCCGGGGGAATTTTGTGCGGACCGGAACGCCTTGGTCCGGAATTGGTATGAGAGTGCGACGCCGGGTCCGGGTCGGTGTCGGACGGGCGACGCCACGGGCGAATAGCTCAGCTGGTTAGAGCGCCTGTCTTACACACAGGAAGTCGGGGGTTCGAGTCCCTCTTCGCCCATGGTCGTGAAGTGGCGAGCGGGTACTCGCCGCGAAGTTGGACGGCAGTGGCCGGGCAGTTGCTCAATGCGTTTCGTGGGCCCCCCTGTCGGGGCTGCACCATCACCGTTCGGGAGGTTTGCACAGTGAAGGCATCGTACCGCTACCTGCTCACGTTCGTCGGCGTCGCCGCCGCCTCGGCGACGAGTGCCGCGCCGGCGCTCGCGCAGCGGGCACCGGTTACCGGGCCGCGGTTGATGGTTCCGGTGTTCGCCGGGCCGAAGCCGCTTGGGCTCCAGACCGCGGACGAGCTCCGCGAGCGTCTCAAGACCGACTACCAGGTGAAGACCATCTGGACGGTCCCGAAGACCGACATCACCGGCATCCTCGACGCGTCGGGGTTCCGCACCGACACCGCGGTGAGCAACGCCGACCTTCGCGAGCTCGCCCGCACGGCGCGCGCCGACGAGATCCTGATCGGCACCGTCACCCGCACGCCTAACGGCGTGCACGTCGAGCCCCGCCTCGTCCTCAGCCGCGACCTCTCGATCTCGCAGCCGCTTCCCGCGGTCGATGCCGGGAACGTCGGCGGCGCGGTGAAGGCGATCTCGAAGGAAGTGGGCAACGCCCGCCGCCAGCTCGACGCCTACAACAAGTGCGAGACGGCCGCCCGCGCGGGCAACTACGACGGCGCGATCCAGGCCGCCAACGCCGGCACCGGCACGTACGCGACGGCGACGCTCGTCCGCATCTGCCGCCTCAACGCGTACCTCGCGAAGAAGGCGCCGGCCGACACGATCATCGCCAACGCGAACGACATCCTCCGCCTCGACTCGAAGAACAAGATCGCGCTCAACGCGGGAGGGCAGGCGCTCTCCGACAAGTCGGACGCCCTCGCCAAGACCGACTCGGCGCAGTCGGCGGCGTTGAACGATCAGGCGGTTCAATACTGGACGAGACTCATCTCGGTCGATCCGTCGGACACGCGCATGCTCGAGACGGTCATCCGCAAGATCGTCGTCTCGGCGAACCCGGCGATCGCGCTCCCGATCATCGACGGCGCGGTCACCGACAACCCGGGCAACCTGCAGCTCCTCCGCCTCCAGTGGCTCATCCACCTCGCGGCGAAGGACTACAAGAACGCGGTCAACATCGGCCGCACGATGATCCAGATGGACACCTCGCTCGCCGACACGACCTACTACACGCGTCAGGCGGCGGCGCTGTTGTCGAGCAACGACACCATCGGTGTGGCCACGGTCGTCGGCGAAGGCGTTCGGAAGTTCCCGGGCAACATCGGGCTCCGCGCCTTCCAGGCGCAGATGCTGAAGCAGGCGGGAAAGTATGCGGAAGCCAAGGCGGCTTACCTCGAGCTGCTTCGGCTCAACCCGAAGCTCGAGCATGGCTACCTCCAGCTCGCGCAGATCAGCGATTCGCTGCACCAGCCCGACTCGTCGCTCGCCGCCCTGCGCACGGCAGTGAAGACGGGCAACGATTCGGCGAGCTTCGTCGCCCAGTACACGCTCAGCGTCGGCAACTCGAAGTACAAGGCGGCGAACGCGCTGAAGATGGGCGAGCCGGCGGATAATGCGGTGAAGCGCGCGGCGATGCAGCAGGCGATCGCGTACCTCGCCCTCTCCGATTCCCTGGCGCCGTCGCCGACGCCGAAGTTCCTCCTCGGTGTCGCCTGGTTCACCGTCGCGCAGACTGCTGCGACGGACGCTCCGAAGCTGAAGAGCTGCGAGCTCGCCAACACGGCCGATCAGGCGCTCAACAAGGCGCAGATCAACCTGACCCAGGGTGGCAGCACGGCACCGGATGCGGCCAAGCAGTATCTCGGTTTCGCCGCGCAGTTCAGGCCGGCCATCGACGGTCAGATCAAGAAGTTCTGCGGCAAGAGCGGCTCGTCGAAGTCGGGCGGGACGAAGGGCAGTTCGAAGGGTAGCGCGAAGGGTGGTGCGGCACGTGGCGCCGCCAGCGCCTCGAAGGGCTGATCGCCGGCTGACACGACAGATCGAAGAAACCGCGCCGGACTCCAGTGGAGTCCGGCGCGGTTTTCGTTTGGTTCATCACCGATGTTCATCATGCGCCCTGGAGGCCACTCTATCGGGACAGTCGTAACGGTTGAACGACATTCATCCGATTTCCGGGATCAAGGCGGATAGTGCCTCGGTCGGCAACGGGGAGCGGTCGGGCCATCAGGAACAATCGGGGTTATCCGAGTGATCCGCTGAGATTGTAGTTCCCCTCGTTAAGACTTCCCGCCTTGAGTGGCCGGAGTCGTCGCCGTGATCCACGCGCAACCGGCGCCAGATCCTCGATGACTGCCGCGGCAAGATCCGCTTTCGGCGAAACTCCGCCGTTAGGCCGCGGACCTGACGTAGACCCTCAGGTCCCCGGCTCGAACGTGATAGTCGAGTGTCATCACCTCCGTCGGCTCGCCGTCGACGTTCACGGTGATCGGCCGTGAGGCGGCGACGCGGAGCGAGGGAAGCTGCAGGTAGTGCACTCCCTTTCGTCCGAGATGCTGTCCCTTGCGGAAGCGAAGGGCGAGGCGGGCGAACTCCCGCCGCGG
>DASSZC010000429.1:0-2479 GCA_035702925.1 Gemmatimonadaceae bacterium
TGTAGCCGACGAACCGGTCCTGCCCGAGCCGCGCCTGTCCCGTTCCGGGAAGCACCGCCGAAGCAACCGGGATCCACCAGTCATGGCGCGTCACGACTTTCGGCGCGACGAGCGAGCGTGGGATGCTGCCTGACGGCGCGCTGTCGCCGCCGTCCGCGCGGCTCGTGGCGCGCGAGCGCGCGATCCCCGCGGGTGCGCCGACCGGACCGAGTGCCTCGGCGACGATGGGCATCTCCCGGGCTGTCGCCGGCTCGCGTGCGCTCTGGGCAACGCCCGCTTGCGGGATGACGCTGCCGATCGCGAGCAGCGAGGCGACGCCCGCGGCAAGCGAGCGCACGGTCGCGAAGACGCGCGGATCCGGGCGCCCGGACATCAGAACAGGTACCTGAGCGAGACGTACGTCGGCGGCTTCCCGGCATCCGCCGACAGGCCGCGCAGGATCCGCCCGATATCGAGCACCACGCTGCCGGTCGCGAGGCCGAAGCCTAACGATGGGCCATCCCCCTCCCCATCGCCGCGATCGAAGAGGTACCCCGTGCGGAAGAACGCCTGCCCGCGGTAGCCGATGCTCGCGCCGAAGCGCGGCGAGGGCGCGTTGAAGTGGACGTCGCTGAGGACGTCGGCGGAGACGCGCACCTTCACCTCCGGCGGCATTCCCTCGACGTTAGGCACGTCGACGCTGATCCCCCCCTGGACGCGGGTCGGCAGCGGATCCGACTGATCCTTGTCGTTCACCTGCAGGCGGGGCCCGACGTTGCGGACGGCGATGCCGACGGTCGCCGGCACGAGTCCGGCGAGGCGGGCCTGCACGCCGGCGTCGAGCGCGCTCGATGACGCGGACACGGTGGGGACACCAGCGCAGCCGCCGCTGCAATCGAGCCGCAGCTGGACGATCTTGTAGGAGAGCCCGGCGGCGAAGCGCTTGGCGATCGGGGTCGCATACGTGGCCGCGTAGACGATGTTCTGCGGGATGAGCACGCCGACGGTGCCGACGGTGTCGGTGATCTCCTCCCGTCCGTAGTCGACGATGTTCGCCCCGATGGCGAGGACACCGAGCAGCGCGGACGGGACGACGAGGGTCACCGCGTCGCCGTTGGCGACGATCGTCTGCGAATGGTGGATCGCGATCTCACGCCGGTCCCCGCGGGCGATCGCGGCCGGGTTCCACCAGACTGCCTCGCTCCCCGGCTCGTCGGCGACCACCGCCTGCCCCTCACCGACGGCGCGGGCGCCGATCGGCAGCAGGAGGAAGAGCGCCCCTTCGGTGGCGGGCTTCTGCGCCGAGAGACACGCCGGCGCGAGCGCAACGATCAGCGCGATCGCCGCGAAGACGACCGCGCGCACTCCCTCGCTAGAGAGGCGACGCCTCATCGATCAGCATGATCGGGATGTCGTCACGCACCGGGTAGGCGAGACGGCAGGCGGGACACACGAGCTTCGACTCCTGCTCGCGGTTCTCGAGCGGGCCCTTGCACTTCGGGCAGACCAGGATCGCCAGGAGCTGTGGAGCGAGGCTCATCGGGACTTTTTCTCCTCCGGGATTCGATACCCGAACCGCGCGAGTGCGCCGCTGTTCTTCCGCCAGTTCGGAAGGACCTTGACCCAGAGGTCGAGGTACACCTTCTGCTCGATCAACGCCTCGATCTTCACCCGCGCCGACCGGCCGATCTCCTTGATACGGGCACCTTTCGCTCCGATCAGGATGTGCTTCTGCGTCTCGCGTTCGACGTAGAGAACGGCACGAATGTACACCGGTGTGCGCGTCTCGCGAAACTCCTCGATTTCACAAGCGAGACTGTAGGGCACCTCTTCATCGAGCTGCTCGAGCGCCGACTCGCGCACCAGCTCCGCGGCGAAGAAGCGGAGGGTCTGCGTGCTGACGTCTTCCGCGTCATAGAGAAATGGGCTCTCGGGAAGGGCAACCCTTGCCTCGCCGACGAGGTCACCGACGCCTTCGCCGGTCAGCGCCGAGATGAAGCGCGCGCCAGGCGTCGCGTCGGCGAGGCGTGCGCGCTGTTGGGCGTCGATCGTATCGAGCTTGTTGTAGGCGGTGATGACCGGTGCCTTCGGCGGCGACGTGAGCTCCGCGGCCTCGACGAGCGACGGCGCTGGTCCAGCGGCGGCATCCGCGAGATAGATGATGACGTCGGCATCGGCGAGCGCATCGAGCGCGGTGCCGCGCATCGCGCGGTGCAGTGCATAGCGGGGGTTGAGCAGCCCGGGAGTGTCGAAGACGATCATCTGCGTATCGTCCTCGGTGAGGATGCCGACGATGCGGTCGCGCGTCGATTGCGGCTTGGCGCTGACGATGCTCAGCTTCTGGCCGACCACGCGATTGAGGAAGGTGGATTTGCCCGCGTTCGGCTTCCCGACGACGGTGACGATTCCGGCTCTGGTCATTGGAGACAAGTATAAGGCGCGGTGCGGGGGAGCCGGGTGCGGGTGGGGGGTACAACGCAACGAGGGGTGCGTGTCCGGA
>DASSZC010000062.1:0-7106 GCA_035702925.1 Gemmatimonadaceae bacterium
GGAGCGGTTGGATAACGGCCAAGACATTAGCTCTATCTCGCGAGAGCGTGAAATGCTTCGGGGCAACCTGGGCGAGACCATCTCGCCCGGGTGCCCCCAAGACGTTACGTGCCGCTGCCGTCGACCTGAAACCCGTGAGCAGTCACCAAAACCGCTCCGTGCCCTCCGTGACTCCTGTTAAAAAATTGCAGGTCACCCGCAGTCGCCCTACAGTTCCGCCCTCGTCTCCCCGCCGAAGCCGCCGCTGTGCAGGTCCCCGAGGCCGCTGTTCTTCCGCTCCTCGGTGCGGGTCCCGCTCCCCTCGCCGGGCGCCTCGCCGTCGCGTGAGGCCTCACGGCGCTGCTCCATGACGAGGTCGCGGAGCCATTCGTCGATACGCTCCGACTGGTCGGTGTCGAGCACTGCCTCTTCGTGGTGGATGCCATCCACTGCGCGCCCGCCACTGGCGTCGATCACCCTCTGGACGACGTCGTCCCACGTCGAGGACTGCAGCAGCTCGCCGACCGGGCGCATCACGAGATAGTCGACCATCGTCGCCGGCCGGTCGTAGACCTCGACCTGGAAGCGGATCATGTCGGCTCGATCCTCGGCGATGAAGCGCACCGCGCCGGCCAGCGGGTGACCGGCGAGGGTGCACAGCGTGGCGCGGCGGTCGGTGACTTCCTCGACACGCACCTGGACGTTCCCGCGGAGCGGCAGCGCCATCGTCAGCGTCGCGCCCTCCTCGAGGGTCTTCGGCGTATCGGGTTCGGCGTGGAGGTCCATCGTCAGCGGCGTCAGCTCGGCGAAACGCTGGCGGAAGAGCGCGAAGAGCGTTTCCGGCGTGTGCACCGAGCCGGCGATGTCGGCCCAGAACTGCTTACGCTTCATCGCGCCGACCCCCTCGGAGGGGAGCGTTTCCGGCATCCCGTCGCAGAGGATGCGAAGTCCCTCGTCGAGCGGGGTCGGCGTGATTCCGAAGACATCGGTCAGCGCGTTGATCCGGTCGGCGGGGATGCGGTTCCCCTCGCGCAGCATCGTCAGCTGCGACTGGTGGAACGGCACCGGCAGTCCCGTCGCCTCGGCCAGCGAAAGACCGATCGAGGTGAGGAACTCAGGGACTCCGACGCGCGCGGGTTCGCGCTTCGTAATCCGCGAGAAGCGATCGATCAGGTCGTTCTGCGAGGTCTCCTCGGTGCCGGCCAGCTCGAGCACCCGGCCGGTGAGGTCTGTCCTCTCGACCGTCATCGCCAGGGCGCGCCCGAGATCACCGGCGTAGATGGGCTGGAACTTCGCGTCCCCCCCGCCGATCACCGGGATCACCGGCAGCGTGCGCACCATTCGCAGGAGGAGCGAGATCTCGTCGTCGCCAGGGCCGTAGACGTTCCCCGGCCGGACGATCGTCCAGGGACCCGGGTACTCGCGGACGAGCGCCTCGGCCTCGCGCTTCGTCTGGTGGTACTCGGAGTCGCCGCGATCGGCGCCGAGTGAGGAGACGAAGATGAAGCGCGGGCCGCCGGAGCTGATCGCTTCGCGAAGCACGCGCTGGGTGCCTTCGACGTTGATCTCGCGGATCGAGGGTCCACCCTCGGTCGCGTGGACGACGCCTACCACGTGCAGCACCGCGTCGCAACCGTCGGTGACGCCGACGAGGCCATCGTCCGTCGCGACGTCGCCACTCCACGATTCGACCGCGGACCCCCACTGGGCCGCGTCGCGCCGCGCATTGCGCGAGAGAAGCCGCACGGTATGGCCGCGATCGACCAGCGCAGTCACCGTTGCCCGTCCGACGACGCCCGTCCCACCCGTCACGAGGACCTTCATGTCAGCACCCCTTCGTTGAGTCAAGCGCGAGCCGCCGTCGGGCTCATCCTCTCGTGGGGAGGGAGGGCAGGAGTGGTGCCAGAACGTGCGTGACCGAGGGGCCCTCTCTCCCGTCATCTGTTTGATGCCTAGTACCCAACTCCGCCCCGCGCGCCGGCTGCAGCCGGCGATCGCTGGTGCTATGATCGCGCTGCTCTCCGCCTGCTCGAGCTCCTCCCATCCAGTGATCATCGGCGCCGCCGGACCGTGGAACGAGGCGTACGGGGCGATGAACAAGATGGGGATCGACCTCGCCATCGAGGAGATCAACGCGCGCGGGGGGGTGCGGCATCGACCGCTCCAGGTCATCGAGCAGGACGATGAGGGTCAGGGGACCAAGGCGGCGCAGGTGGCCGCCGATTTCGTCGCCAACCGCGAGCTCGTCGCCGTGATCGGCCACGTGAACTCCGGCGCGATGGTCGCCGCCGCCCACGTCTACGATGGTGAGCTTCCCGCCGTCGCGACGACGGCAACCTCTCCCGAGCTCACCGGGATCTCGCGTTGGACCTTTCGCGTGATCTCGAGCGATTCGGCGAACGGGATCGCTCTCGCGCGCTTCGCCGACCAGCTCGGCCACCGGCGCGCGGCGATCATCTACGAGAACAACAGCTACGGCCGCGGCCTCGCCGATGCTTTCCAGAAGGCCTTCGCCGGCGAGATCGTCAGCATCGATCCGATCCCGGACGGGAAGAGCGACGTCGAGCCATTCATCAGCTACTACGCCCGCGAGAAGGCGGACATCGTCTTCGCCGCGGGGACCGACGCGTCGGGGTTGACGATCCTCCACGAGGCGCGGCGCCAGGGGATGCACGCCGACTTTCTCGGCGGGGACGGGTGGACGGGAATCGTCTCCGACACTTCCGTGTCCAATGGCGTCTACGTCGGCGCGCCATTCACCGCCGAGGATCCGCGCCCCGAGGCGCAGAGCTTCGTCCGCGCCTTTCGCCAGAAGTACGCGATGATCCCCGACGGCAACGCGGCGCTCGGCTACGATGCGACGCGCCTCATCGCGGCGGCGATCGAAGCGGTCGGGCCGAATCGTGAGCGGATCCGCGACTGGCTCGCCGGTCTCGATGAGAAGAGCGCGTTCCATGGCGTTACCGGCGACATCCGCTTCCAGGCGGACGGCGATCCGATCGGCAAGAGCTTCACCATGACGCGCATCGACAAGGGACTGCTCAAGGTGGCCGTCCAGTGAGCCGCGACCCGAAGGTGACGCCGATCTCGAGCGCGATGGTCGTCGAAGGCGAAGCCGCTGCACGGCCTGGAGGGTTCTTCGCCTCGGCGCTGGCCTCGATCAGCAGCATCCTCAAGGTGGGGTTCGGCAGCCTCGTCGTGCTCCTCGTCGTCGCCGGCGCAATCGGCTTCCACGCGCTGCGATCGATGTCGAAGGAGGTGCGCGCCAGCTTCGCGCTCGTGCAGGAGCAGTCGCAGCTCTCGTCGCGGCTCTCCTCGGACATCGCGCAGCAGCTGCAGGCGGCGACGGTGTACCTCGACACGCGCGACAGCGCGACGCTCGCCGAGTTCCGCGCGTTAGGCTGGGACGCGCACGCCACGCAGCGGCAGATGAATGCCCGCCGCGGCCAGTCGGCGCAGGAGGTCGCGCTCACCGCATCGATCGACGAGAAGCTCTCGCTGGTCGAGACGCACTTCGCCCGCGCGCACCGGCTCGCCGACCTCGACCGCGTCGGCGAGGCACGCGCCGAGGCGGCGCGCGCCCGGCCGATTGCGAGCCAGATCCTCGGCGACATCGACCGGCTCGGCGAAGCGAAGTCGCGCAAGGTGGCCGACGCATCGCGATCGCTCGCCCATTACGCGGCGCGGCGCAGCCTCTGGCTCGTGACGCTCATCGGCATCGCCCTGCTCTGCGCCTTTGCCGTCGTCACGCGCACGGTCCGCTCGGTGTCACAGCCCCTCGCCGACCTCGTCAACCACGCGATGGCGTTCAGCGACGGCGACCTCACCGTTCGAACCACGCGACGGATGCCCCGCGAGTTCGAGATTCTCGCCCAGGCACTGAATCACACCGGCGAATCGCTCTCACGCATCGTCGCCGTCGTCGCCGCCACGTCGGACAGCGTGGCGCAATCGGCACACGACCTGTCGTCGGTGTCGAACCAGCTTTCGCAATCCGCGGGACAGACGTCGTCCTCGATGGGCGAGGTCTCCGGGGGCGCCGAGGCACAGGTGCAGGAGCTGCGGCAGGTGAGCGACGCGCTGCGCGAGATCCGCGGCCAGGCGCTCGGCATGCTCACCGGCGCCGGCGACGTGAACACCCTCGCGGCGTCGATCGAGCAGACGTCGAGCACCCGCCGTCGGGAGCTCGAGCGCACGCTCGGCATCCTCACCGACGTTCGTCACTCGGTGCAGCAGGCGACGCAGGAAGTCGCGGTGCTCAACGACACCGCGGTCGACATCAACCGCTTCGTCGAGACGGTGAGCCGCATCGCCGAGCAGACGAACCTGCTCGCGCTCAACGCCGCGATCGAAGCCGCGCGCGCGGGGCGCGCCGGCAAGGGATTCGCCGTTGTCGCCGATGAGGTACGCAAGCTCGCCGAGCAGGCGCAGGGCGCCGCCGACGAGATCGTCGTGCTGACGACGAAGGTCACCGAGCGCGTCGCGACGACGACGCGGGCGATGGTCGAGAGCTCGACGCGTGTCGGCGAGATCGAGCGGATCTCGAAGGACGTCGAGGATGCACTGACGACGATCGCGGCCGCCGCCGAGAAGACGCGGCATGCCGCGGCCGGCGTCGCGAGCGCCGCCGAGGCGAATGTGCAGGTGGTGTCCGGCGCCGCGGAAAGCATCTCGTCGATCGCGCGCGCGGCCGAGGGGCACGCGTCCGCGGCCGAGCAGGTGAGCGCCGCGACGCAGGAGCAGAGCGCGGCGTGCGAGCAGATGAGCGCGGCATCGTCCGAGCTGCTCGAGAATTCGTCGCTGCTGCGCGAGATGGTGAAGGGGCTGCGCGTCGACGAGATCAAGGCGTCGGCGGTGTCTCCCGAGCAGCATCTCGCGGCCCTCAATTTCGAGGCGAAGCGCGCGAAGGTAGGCTGATCCCGCGGGATCGGTTATGTTTCGGCGCGTCCCCCCGCGCCCATGACACAAACCTCACGCCCCAACGCCGTCCTGCTCCTCAGCGGCGGCCTCGACTCGACGACGCTCCTCGCGCTCGCCACGCGCGAGGGGTACGCCGTGCATGCGATGAGCTTTCGCTACGGCCAGCGCCACCAGCACGAGCTGTCGGCGGCGCGCGCGGCAGCGGCGAAGTACGGGGTGGCGCGCCACGTCGTCGTCGAGATCGACCTGCGCGTGTTCGGCGGATCTGCGCTCACCGCGGACATCGACGTCCCGAAGGATCGCGACGCCGCCGAGATGTCGAGCGGGGTACCGATCACCTACGTGCCCGCGCGCAACACGATCTTCCTCTCCTACGCGCTCGCCTGGGCGGAGGTGCTCGGCGCTCGCGACATCTTCATCGGCGTGAACGCGCTCGACTATTCGGGCTATCCCGATTGTCGTCCCGAGTACATCGCCGAGTTCGAGACGCTCGCGAATCTCGCGACGCGCGCCGGTGTCGAGGGGGATGCGGTGAAGATCCGCGCGCCACTCCTGCACCTCACCAAGCGGGAGATCATCGATCTCGGGATGAGCCTTGGCGTCGACTACTCGGTCACGACGAGCTGCTACGATCCCGACGAGAGCGGCGCCGCGTGCGGGCACTGCGACGCCTGCCAGCTTCGACTGAGGGGATTCTCCGAGAGCGGACGTCGCGACCCCGCGCGCTACATGAGCGAGGTCGCGCGATGAGCCGCAACTACACCGTGAAGGAAATCTTCTACACGTTGCAGGGCGAAGGCGCCAACGCCGGTCGCGCCGCGGTGTTCCTGCGCTTCTCCGGGTGCAATCTCTGGACGGGACGCGAGGAAGATCGCGCCGATGCGGCGTGTCCCTTCTGCGACACCGACTTCGTCGGCGTCGGGGCTGACGGCGGAAAGTTCGACAGCCCCGAGGCGCTGGCGCGCGCGGTGGTCTCGCGCTGGCCGTGGAAGAACATGCGCGGTGCGCGCCCGCTGGTGGTATGCACAGGGGGCGAGCCGCTACTGCAGCTGGACGCGCCGCTGGTCGCGGCGCTGCACGACGCGGGGTTCGAGGTCGCGATCGAGACGAATGGAACGAAGGAGCCGCCGCCGGGAATCGACTGGATCTGCGTCAGCCCGAAGGCCGGCGCCCTCCCATTGAAGCTGACGCGCGGCAACGAGCTCAAACTCGTCTTTCCGCAGCCCGAAGCGATGCCGGAAAAATTTGCCGCACTCGACTTTCGGTATTTCTTTCTGCAGCCGATGGACGGTCCACAGCGCGAGCAGAACACGCAGCGCGCGGTCGAGTACTGCATGGCGAACCCACGGTGGCGATTGAGCTTGCAGACACACAAGATGCTGAACATCCGGTGAGGCGGCGTTCGATTTTTTCGTTGCACGCTGAGTCCGGCAAGCGTCTTGCTTTTGTCATGTGCATGCCACGCTCGATCAACTCCGCCCTGGTGACGTGCGCCGCGTTCGGCGCCCTCGCCCTCGCGCCGAACCGCGCGGCCGCTGCCGTACGTCCGCAGCAGCTCTTCACGCTGATCACCGCCCTCGACTCGGTCGCCGCCGGCGCGTCGACGAAAGGCGAGGCGCGGCCCGACGTCTCGACGGACGCGCCGGATCGCGCGCCTAACGGTCGTGCCGGCGGCATCCTCGGCGGCTCGGCCGCCGCCCGGACGATGGGCGCACGAAGCCGCGCCAGGCTCGACTCCGTCGTCGCCGTCGCGCGCGCTCAACTGGGCACCCGCTATCGCCTTGGCGGCGAGTCGCCGCGCGCCTTCGACTGCAGTGGGCTCGTGCAGTACGTGATGCGCGCGCTCGACTTCAGCCTCCCGCGCACCGCGCGCGAGCAGGCGAAGGTCGGCATCCCGATCCCGACCGACACCGCGCAGCTCCGCGCCGGCGATCTCCTGCTCTTCGGGAAGAAGGGGAAGGTGACGCACATCGGCATCTACGTCGGCGAGGGACGCTTCGTCCACGCCAGCACCGGTGCCCACCGCGTCGTCGAGCGTCCCCTCCTCCGCGAGCCCGCGAAGGGGATCGTCCCCTGGATCGGCGCCCGCCGCCTGATCGCGATGCCCGACGACTCGACGCTCGCCGCCACTTCGACCCCGATCGCGACGCAGCGTTAGGCAGGTTGGGCGCGTCAGGCTGGAACGTGGCACGGGAGTGCCGCGTGGC
>DASSZC010000091.1:0-5124 GCA_035702925.1 Gemmatimonadaceae bacterium
CTTCGTGCTGTCGTCATCGCGCTTCGAGTCGTCGTCGCGGTCGTCGTCATCACGGGCGTCGTCGTCCCGGTCGCGATTCTTCGCGCCCTTCGCGGCGTGGCCCTTCCCCTTGCCCTGCCGCGCATGCTCGGCGCGGATCGCCGCCGCCAGCGCGGGACCGCGCTTCCCGGCAGCGAGCTGCGACTGGACGAAGGCGCCGAAGTTATCCACCGGTCCATGCTCGCGCTGCAGCACGCGCGCGGTGTCGATCACCGCGGTCGCCTCGGACGCCGGCATCTTCGAGCGGATCATCGCGTCGAGCACCGTGCGAATGTCCGTGCTCGCCACCCCGTCGCGTCGTGCCTCCGCGGTCGCGACCGGGAGCCGCGCCGCGGTCAGGAGCTGGTTCACCCAGTCCGGCTGCTGCGCGGGAAGTCGCGCGCTCGAGCCGAGCAGCAGCGCGACGGGGAGTGCATGAAGCAGGCGACGCATCGGTGAACCTCGGAAAAGGGTTGGCGGAAGATACGCCGCGGCGGGCGCCGCGCGCCAACGGAGGCGAAAACCGGACAGACCTCCACCCGCTTTCCCACGATGTTTCACGAAACTCCCGAGGGTGATCCGATGAGGTACACACGCGTGGTTCTCGCGCTGTTCGTGACTGGTCTCACACTCCTCCTCTCCGGCGCGGGCACCGCCTTCGCCCATTGCGATGGGCTCGACGGACCAGTCGTCACCGCGGCGCGTAAGGCGCTGCAGACGAACAACGTCAACCTCGTCCTGATCTGGGTCCAGCCCGCGGACGAGGCCGAGCTGAAGAACGTCTTCCAGCAGACCCTCGCCGTCCGGAAGCTGAACGCGGAGAGCAGGGCACTCGCCGACCGGAACCTGTTCGAGACCCTCGTTCGCCTCCACCGCGCCGGCGAAGGCGCTCCCTACACCGGCCTCAAGCCCGCCGGCCGCGACCTCGGCCCCGCGATCCCCGCCGCCGACCACGCCCTGGAATCAGGGGACACGAAGGCGCTCGAGACGTTGCTCGTGAACCAGCTGCGCGACGGGCTGCACAGCGCCTTCGCCAGCGTGCAGTCGAAGCGCCGCTACGACCCGAACGACGTCGCCGCCGGGCGCGAGTACGTCAAGGCGTACGTCGAGTACGTGCACTTCGTCGAGCGGGTCCATGAAGCGTCGGTGCATCCGGCGCCGGGGCACTACGCGGAGGGTGGGGAGCACTAGCGGTTCAAGGGGTCAGAGTCGTTGAAAAACGATGACGGTCGAGAGAAAAGGGATGAGCGAGTACGGCGGCCGAAGGGGCTGGTCAGGTTCCTCGAGACGGATCGAGCGCGCGGCACCTCTCAGGCCCCAACAGCTTGAACTGCGATTACACGGATTTCGCGGATGACGCCGATGGGTTCCGGGGGGCGGCTCCGCCCCGCATGTCGGGCCGAGGCCGTCTCCGCGACATCCGCGTCATCCGCGAAATCGCAGTTCAAGCTGTTGATGCGCGCAGCCGACCACCAACTCCGCCCCGCCAGCCGATCACGACTCAGCCGAGTGGGTTACGGGATCTTCCGCTGGAAACAGCGTTAGGCACGGACAGCACCTGAGCAGAGGGCGCGACCGCGCCGCCGGCGGGCCGCACCCGGAAGTTCACGTGGTAGTGCTCGTCGTGCCGCACCCACGGCGGACGCCGCGTGAATCGCACGCGCCCCCGCAGCTGCTCGCCGCCGGGGGCAGCGAGCAGGCGTCGCTCGAGCTCGGGAGCAAAGATCACGACGTCGATCGCGAGCCCGTGGCGAGGCGCGGCGTCGGCGAGCGCGACGAGATGCGCCGCGATCGCCGGGAAGTCGATGACGAGGTCGTGGATGCTTCCAGTGCCGCGACCGGTGGAGTCGAACTCGAGGCTGTACCCGAACTTCCGCCACGGCCACGTCGGCAGCCGCACCGGACGCCCGGCCCGATCGCGCACGGGCACCATGAAGTCCACGGACAACCCGTTCTCGTGGGTCTTGTGCGGGGGAAAGGGTCCGCCGCGGGGCCACCCGGTCTCGCCGTAGATCCACTCTACCTCGGGCTGCGACTTCGCGACGGCGGCGTATGCATCGATGACCGTCGCCCGCACTCGCGAGTTGACGCTGTTGCGGCCGAGCAGTGCGCCGAGCAGCGAGTACGCGCGGTAGTTCGGGCCCGAGGTCGGGAGTCGCTTGCCATGCTCGAGGGATCCGCTGGCTGGTGTCCCATGGCTCACGCTCGGCCGTCGCGATTCCGCGCGGCGCAGCGCGTCGTTGCCGAAGCGAAGTAGCAGAAACCCCAACACGAACAGTCCGATGATCCACCGCGCCCAGCGGCTTCGCACCGCCACCCGCGCGCCGTCAGCCCTCACGGCAGCTCGAGCACCATGAAGACATCCGCATCGACGTACGGTCGCGGATCCGGCACCGGCCCATGCTCGAAGCCAACCCGCTCGTAGAGCCGCAGTGCCGGGCCGAGCCCGGAGTTCGAGACGAGGACGACGCGCTTCGCTCCGCGACGGCGGGCGAATCCGATCGCCGCCTCGACGAGCCGCCGCCCGATCCCGCGCCCCTGCGCTGCCGGCGTCACCGCCAGCTTTGCCAGTTCGAACGCGTCGTCGCCGCGCGGAATCATCGCACACGTCCCGATCACCTCGTCGCCATCGAGCGCGAAGAAGATCTCGCCGCCGGGGGCGATGATGTGCCCTACGGGATCGCTGAGATATTCCTCGTCGAGCGGCTCGACGGTGAAGTACAGCTCGAGCCACGCCCGGTTCAACCGCGCGAAGTCGGCGGCGAGCTCGGGACGCCAGGTCACGAGCTCGATGTCGCGACCGCTCTCGATCACCGGATCACCGAGTTGCTGACGAACGCCAGCCGCTTCCCATCGGGGGACCACGACGGGACGTTGATCGTCCCCTGACCGCCGTACACGTACGCGATCACCCGCGCCGGCCCGCCCTCGATCGGCATCAGCCGCAGCAGGACGTGCTTGTAGAAGGGATGATCGTTCGCCGGGACCTCCGGCGGGAAGCTGAGGAACGCGATCCACTTCCCGTCGGGGGAGATGTGCGGGAACCAGTTGTTGAACCCGTCGTCGGTCACCTGTTCCTGCCCGCTCCCGTCAGTGTGCATCCGCCACAGCTGCATCTTCCCTGTTCGCGACGAGTTGAACCAGATCCACCTTCCATCCGGCGTGTACTCGGCGCCGTCGTCGAGCCCCGGCGCATCGGTCATCCGGATCTCCTCGCCACCGCTCGCGGCGATCCGGTAGACGTCGAGCTCTCCATTTCGCTGCCCCGTGTAGACGAGCCATTTACCGTCCGGGGACCAGCCGTGCAGGTACGACGGTCCGTGCGCCGTGATGCGCTTCGGCGTTCCCCCCTTCGCCGGCAGGGTGTAGACGATCGACGCGCCGCTGTCCTCCGCCGCGTGGTGGCTGATGCCGAGCATCCTGCCATCGAAGGAGAGCACGTGATCGTTGTTGTTCCGCGTCGCGAACCCGGTGTTGATCGCCTTCGCCCTGCGCGACGCGAGGTCGAAGCGATAGAGCCGTCCCTCCTGGGCATAGATCAGCGCCCTGCCGTCGTGCGTCCAGTTCGGCGCCTGGAACGATCCGCGGTACTCATGGACGACCGTCGCATTCCCGCTCCCCACGTCGAGCACCTCGAGCCGGCTGCCGAGATAGTCACGATATGCTACTAAATCGGCACCAGCCGGCACGGTGATCCGCACGTTGCTGAACGTCGCCCGCTCGATGGCTGCCGCGTCGTGCGCGCAGGTGAAGAGTCCGACGTACACCGTGTCGGGGAGCGACACCCCGGTCAGCTCCTGGGTCGACAGCGTGTCGCCGAACCGCGCCACCGACATGAGGTACACCCCATCGCGCCGCTCGAGCTGGATCACCGCATCCGGGTCCGGCAGGCTGTCGCGCGACTTGTTCTCCTCGGTCGCTGCGCCGTTCGTGCGCCGGTACTGGAGCGACGCCAACCCGTTGCCGTGGACGACCGCCGAGACATGCGCGCTCTGCCCGTCCAGCGACGAGCGGATCATCCACCCGATCTTCCGGTGCGGGTCTCCTCCCGCGCCGAGGAACCCCGCTCGCGTCGAGAGGATGAAATTCCCCGTCATCCGCTTCCAGACGAAGTGAAAATCGTCGTGGTCCCCCCACATGTTCTCCCCCGATCCCGCCACGCGATAGGCCTGACGCTTCACGTCGTACGACGCGGATCCGGCGCGCCCGACGCGTCCGATATCGCTCTGGCCGTCGAACACGCCGACCGCGCGCTGCGCCTCGGCGTTGCCGCGCACGACACCGAGGCTCATCACGATCGCGAGAATGCGAATGTCCGGGACGCGCATGGGACAGATGGGAATGGGAATGGAAGCCTTGAAACGGCAGCGGAAATGAAGAAGCTGCCCCGCCATCGGGATTGCGCAAGACACGCAGCTCCATCCTCAGGCTTTTTCGAGACCTCCATCCCCCAACCCTGATCTCCCCGCGGTCCCGATCCTGCGACTGTCACCCGCGACCTCTCCAACCCAGCAGACAGTCCATGGCCATCGCAGCCTTCATCATCGCCGGCCTCCTCGTCGGCGCCCTCGGCCTCATCGGCTTCCTCGACGCGGTCCGTGGTACTCCGATCGACACGGTGCGCGCCTTCGACGGCGAGCTCCCCCCCGTCGATGACCCGGCCTTCCGCACGACGATGGAGCTCGTCAGCCACACCTCGATGTGCGACGGGCACGAGGCCGAGGTGTTCTGGAACGGCGACCAGACCTACCCGCGCATGTGGGCCGATCTTCGCGGCGCGAAGACGTCGATCACCCTGCAGCTCTACTACAACGAGCCGGGACGGATGGCCGAGGAGCTGAGCGCGATCCTCACTGAGCGCGCCCGCGCCGGCGTGCGCGTCCTCTTCCTGTACGACGCATTCGGCACCTCCTTCAAGAAGGAGTACCTCGACGGCCTCCGTGCCGGCGGCGTCCGCCCCGAGCCCTTTCGCCCCGTCGCGCTGAACGCGCTGCAGAAGGTCCAGCATCGCGCGCACATCCGCGTCGTCTGCATCGACGGCGTGATCGGCTGGACGGGGGGCTTCGGGATCTCGGACAAGTGGTTCGGCAACGGCCGCACGAAGGA
>DASSZC010000097.1:0-7543 GCA_035702925.1 Gemmatimonadaceae bacterium
TCCAGCTCTCGGTGTCTTCAGAATTGATCTTCGCGACGGTAGCCTGACAGCGGCCTCCAGCAAGGAGCCAGGGAACGAGCCAGAGGTTGACGTCGGGGGCGAGGTGGCCGAGGACGTCCCCGCCTCGGGCGTGAACCCACACCGAGGGGTCGTCGACGCCGGGGGGATCCGGGATGAGCAGGAGGGGATCGCCAGGGCGGAGGCGTCGGGCGATCTCGCCGCGCTTTCCGAAAATCGTACCGCGGACGGCGGTGCTGAACTGCTCGGCGCGCGGCGCCGGCCGTGTGCTCATCGTCTCCTCCCGCCGCGCTGGTTGGCGCGTGCGCACGACTGCAAAATACTGCGGTATCGCGCGGTTCGCTGCAGCCCCTACCATCACCCATCACGCACAATCCGGATGAACCGCATTCCTCTCGCCATCGTCGCGGCGATGGTCGGCACGACGGCGTCGCTACAGGGACAGACGACGGTGCCGACCCCGCAGTCAACCACGAAGGCAGAGATCGGCGCCGATCGCGTGCTGGCGGACTGGGGGCAGATCACACGCTATTTCTCGGCGCTCGCCGAGGCGTCGCCGGCGGTCCGCGTCGACACACTCGGTCCGACCACGGAGCAGCGGCCCTTCATCGTCGCGACGATCTCGACGCCGGAGAACATCGCGCGGATCGAGGAGATCCGGCGGGTGCAAGGGATGCTCGGGGATCCGCGGAAGCTCGACGCGGCGAGCGAGGCGAGGGCGATCGCCGCGCAGCCAACGGTGATCGTGATCTCGTGCAACATCCACGCGACGGAGATCGCGTCCTCGCAGATGTCGATGGAGCTCGCCTACCGGCTGGCGACGAACGACACGCTGCAGGCGGCGCTGCGCAACGTCGTGGTGCTGCTCATTCCGTCGATGAACCCGGACGGCGAGCAGCTGGTGACCGAATGGTATCGGGGAAGCGTAGGCACCAAATGGGAAGGCGGCCCCCTGCCCTGGCTCTACCACCATTACGTCGGGCACGACAACAACCGCGACTGGTACATGATGACGCAGCAGGAGACGCGGCTCGTGTCGCGCCTGCTGTATCAAACGTGGTTTCCCGAGATCTTCTACGACGTGCACCAGCAGGGTTCGTACGGGATGCGCATGACGGTCCCGCCGCACGTCGACCCGATCGACCCGTTCGTCGACCCGGTGATCGTGCGCGGGATCAACCAGATCGGCGCGACGATGTCGTGGGAGCTGGAATCGCGCGGGAAGTCGGGGGTGGGCGACGCGGCGACATACGACCTGTGGTGGCACGGGGGCGCGCGGTCTGCGCCGACACGGCACAACATGATCGGGCTGCTCACCGAAGCGGCCAGTGCAAAGATCGCGTCGCCGATCACGATCGCGCCTAACGAGCTCGCCGGCCACGACCGCGGGCTGCCGAGGTACGAGCGGCGAGTGAACTTCCCGAATCCGTGGGCGGCCGGGACATGGCGGCTGCGCGACATCATGGATTACGAACTGATCGCCGCGGAGGCGCTGGTGAAGCTGGCGTCGGACCAGCGGGGCGAATACGTGCGCAACTTCGTCGCACTCGGCCGCAAGGCAGTGGCCGCGGGTACGCGCGGCGAACCGTACGCGTATCGTGTCAGCGCGGGACGAGACCCGGAGGCCGCGCGGCGGTTGCTCGAGGCGCTGCGGTACGGGGGAGTGGAGATGGGTACTGTCGCGGGAGGCAGTGACGTCGTCATCCCGCTCGCGCAGCCGTACCGTGCACACGTGATGGACCTGTTCGAGGTGCAGCACTTTCCGAAGATGGAGCGATATCCCGGCGGCCCGGTGGAAAGGCCGTATGACGTCGCCGGCTGGACGCTGCCGCTGCAGATGGGGGTGAGGGTAACGCGGACCGACAGCGCGCTGACGTCGCCGCTCGTCCCGATCACCACGATGTCGCCGAGCTTTCCGGTGGTAGCTTGCGCGGCAACGAAGGGATCGCGGGGACGGTACGCATCGCTCAGCGCGTCGGACACGCGCAGCTACGGACTCGTCGCCGGGGCACTGGCGGCGCGACGTCCGGTGCGAACGACGGGGAGCGGTGAGAGTGCGCGATTCGTGACCGAGGTTCCGCTCGCGGCAGAGAGCGGCGGCTGCGCACCGGCGCGAGTGGCGAGGATGCCGAGGGGAGCAACGATCTCGCGCCTGCCGCGGATCGGGTTGTACAAGCCGTGGACGGGAAACATCGACGAGGGGTGGACGCGATTCGTCCTCGAGCGGGAGCACATCCCGTTCGTCTCGCTGACGGACTCGATGGTACGCGCTGGCAAGCTGCGTGACCTGTATGACGTCATCCTCGTCCCTGACATGAGCTTCCGTGAGATCCACGACGGCATGTCACCGTCGGAGGTACCACCGCGCTATTCCGGTGGCCTCGGTGATGGCGGCGTCGCGGAGCTCGACGCGTTCACGCGTGGTGGCGGCAGCCTGGTGCTGCTCGACCGGGCGAGCGAGCTCGCGACGTCGGCGCTGGGGGTCGCTGTGAAGCGAATCACGGTGCCGCGACGGCGGGAGGAGGAGGACGAGTCGCCGGGTGCGGCGGCATCGCTGTACGCGCCGGGATCGATCCTGCGGGTGCTGGTGGATGGGACGCGGTACGTGGCGCGCGGGATGAGCGACACGGCCGCGGTGTACTTCACGAACTCCGTGACGTTCGACGTACCGGCTGGATCGGCGGCGCGAGTGATCGCGCGCTATCCGGAGCGTGAGTCGGACATCCTGCTGAGCGGGTACCTGCAAGGCGGCAGCGCGATCGCCGGGAAGGCAGCGGCGGTCGAGGTGCCGGTTGGAAATGGCCGAGTCGTGATGTTCGGCTTCCGCGTGCAGTATCGCGGGCAGTCATATGGAACGTTCAAGATGTTGTTCAACGCGTTGCTCGGCGAGGGAGACTCGACGATGCAGCGCTGAAATTCCCCGGCAGGTGGCGCACGTCATCGGCGGGGGGTGCAGACCTGAACCCAATCGCGAGGCACTCCGTTATGCGCTCGATCCGCCGCCTGCTCCCCGGGCTCGTCCTGCTGGCCCTCGCGCCCCGCGTCGGCGCGGCGCAGGAGGGGCGCCTGTTCAAGGATTCGTGGTTCTTCGGCGCGAAGGCCGGGAACATGACTTACTGGACCACGACGACTTCGCACGGCCAAGCGCCGCTGCTCGGCGGTGAGACGCTGATCACGCGGAGCCGCGGCGGGCTGTATCTGTCGCTCGACCAGGCGATGTTCACGGCGACGACGCGGATGACGGACGAGGTCGGGTCGCACCTTCTCGACATCAAGGACAACCGGCGCGTCACCGCGGCGGCGATGGTCTTCCCGAAGGCGTACGGGTGGATCCGCCCGTATGGCGGTCTCGGGTTCGCCTTCAACTTCATCCAGAGCGTGAAGCCGCGCGAGGTGATCAGCCCCGCGACCGCGAAGCTGATCGAGGAGCAGAAGACCCGCTCGGCGCCGATCGTGATGATCGGCGCACAGCTGCAGCTGCTCCGCTTCTCGGTGTTCGGCCAGGGGAGCTACATGCCGGCACAGGCGGACTTCCTGCTGAACAACAACGAGACCTACTTCCTCGAGGCGGGGATCCGCTACAACATCGGATCGTCGATCGAGAAGCTCGGACGATAGCCTAACGCGCGGCGCGAGCCGCGCCGGCACGGCAGGACAACGGCGGGGCATGCGGACGGCGTTCGAGCCGGGCATGCCCCGTCGTTCGCGTCAGGGCGAGACTTCGCGGAGCGCGGGTGGCCAGCCGGTGCGCGGGAAAGCCCGAGGAGTCCTCGAGACGAAGGGATCGCCGGCGACGAAGTAGCGAAGGGGCCACTCCGCGGCCCTGGTGATCCCGATGCGCGGGGTGACGACGACTTCGCTGTCGGGGACCCGGTCGCCGGCGAGGATGCGAAGGGGGCGCTCGTCGAGCCAGTTGCCGTTGTGCGCGCCGGTGATGCCGAGTGCGAGGCAGAGCTTCCCTGGACCGTTAGTCAGATCGTGCCGTGAGCGCGCGTGGGGACGGCGGCGCTTCATCAGCTCCTCACCCTCGAGGGGCGCGACGGCGCGGACGAGCACCGCGCTGCCATGGCCTTCCTCGCGGGTGACGGCGTTGAAGCACCAGTACATCCCGTAGATCAGGTAGACGTACGAGATCCCCGGCGGGCCGAAGAGATGCTTCGTGCGCGAGGTGAGCCCGGCCGCGGCGTGGCAGGCGGGATCGTCGGGACCGACATAAGCCTCGGTCTCGACGATCCGCGCGCTGGTCACGCCCTCGTCCGAGCGCATCTCGAGCACCGCGCCAAGAAGCTCGCGGGCGACGACCGAGGTGTCCCGATCGTAGAATGCCCGCGGCAGCGGCGTTCCGGGCGGCGTCCGGGATGAGGCGGAGCGCCGCCCGTTAGGCGCGGCGCCCCTGGTCACTCCGCCGCTTTCGGCTTCGCGGCGCGCTTGGCGCCTGTCTTCCGGGGAGGACCGCCCCGCTTCGCCTTCTTCGCCGCGGGGGGCGACGCTTCAGCGCCGTTGCTTCCTGCTTCCGGCGCCTCGACCGCGGGCGCGGGCGCCTTGCGGGCCCCCCGCTTCGCGGTACCGCGTGGGCGCCGCGCCGCTGCCGCCGGCTCCTCGACGGCGACCGGCTCTTCCGGCTCGGCCGCGAGCGGGGCAGGCACCGCATGGGTGGTCATCGCCGGCTCTTCGATGACGCCGACGGCGAAGAGATCGGGCGGCGGGCCAGCGAGGCCGGGACGTCCGCGCACCCCGCGGCCGGGGGCGCTGCGCGGACCCATGCCGCGACGTGCAGCCGCGGCGGTGGAAAGCGCAGTACCGGTCGTAGCGGGAGTCGTCGCGGCCGACTCGGCGCGGACGAGCTGCTCGCGGACCGAGGGCGCCGCGACGGCGCGGGCAACTTCGAAATCGTCGCCGCGACGACGCAGGTCGATCATGTCGGCGTCGTGCGCATCGCGGAGGATGCGCGTGAACATGCGCTCGCCGAGGCTCTCGCTGTCGCGGCCGAGGAGCTCGCGGGCGCGCACGCGCACCTCGCTGGCGCGGGCGGCATCGTCCTCGTCGCGGGTGAGCGACTCGACCGCCTGCCTGACGAGCTGGAACGCTTCGTCGCGCGTCAGGCGCTCGCCGCTCTCGCCAATCAACTCGGCGGCAGCGGGAACGTGCGAGACCGGCGCGATGACCGGAGTGATGTCGGCTGCCTCACGGTCGACCTGCGCCGCGACTTCGCCGCTCGGACGCTCCTCGCGTCCCTCGCGTCCGCGTCCACCACGACCACGACGACCGCGACGGGGACGCCCCGGGCGATCTTCTTCGCCTTCAGCCGCGACCGCGGCGGGAACGGCGCCGTCGCCGGCGGGTGCCGCCGCCGGTGCGGGAGCAGCGTGACGACCGTGACCGCGACCAGCGCCGCGTCCACCAGCGGCGGGAGCGGGGGCGGCAGCGGCGATGCGCGGAGCGGCAGGCGAGACCTCGAGCTGTCCGTTCTCGAGGCGCGAGACGTTGAGCAGTCCCTTCTGCGCCGCTTCCATCGTGAACTTCGAGAACTTGGAGAACCCGAGATCGCTCTCGTCGAAGTTCGCGTCGATCTCCTGCATGACCTGCTTGAGGCGGTCGGAGCGCATGACGTCGCCGTTGCGCTGCATGCGGCTGATCGCCTCGGTGACGAGCTCCCACGGATCCTTCGAGACCGCTTCCTCCTCGTTCGTCTTCACGAGGCCGGCGAGGGCGTTGTAGCTGTAGTACTCGTCGCAGTTCATGACGAGCAGGTCGCTCGACGACTCGCGGATGCCGACACCGATGACGTACTTGCCGTACTCCTTGAGCTTGAGGACGAGGCTGGAGAAGTCGGAATCGCCGGAGAGGAGGATGTAGGTCCCGATCTCGGGGCGGGTGAAGACGAGCTCCATCGCGTCGACGGCGAGGCGGATGTCGGTCGCGTTCTTCTTCGAGGACCCGTAGGCCGGCGCGAAGATCATGTCGATCGACGACTCGGTGAGCGGCACGATGTACTGCGGATAGCGGCGCCAGTCGGCATAGGCGCGCTGGACGGCGACCTTCCCCTTGATGATGTCGCTGCCGAGGAGGTTGCGGAGCTCGTTGCCGAGGTCGGAGCGGATCCCCATCGTGACGTTGTCGAAGTCGATGAGGAGCGCAGCGTTAGGCGCGTGGAACTGCGGGGCGTAGCCGCCATAGGACGGGATGACGGCCTGCGACTGCGGGGTGGCGTGGGCCTGCGGGCCGCGGTGCATCGGGGCGACAGAGGGTCGCTTGGCAGCTGATGGTCGGGACGGGTGACGCGAATTCATTGGGTTGTCTCAAGTCTGAGGTCCGCAGCGTCGAGGGCAACCATGCGCTCGAGCTCGCGGCGTTTGACCTTCCCGGTCCCGGTCATCGGGAAGGCGTCGAAGAAGCGAACCAGGTCAGGGACCTTGTAGTCGGCCATCGTGTCGCGGGCGAACTCCTTGAGCTCATTGCCCGTGATGACGGCTCCCTCGACGGCAACGATGCAGGCGCAGACCAGCTCCCCGAGCACTTCGTGCGGGATGCCGATCACGGTGACGTCGTCGACCGCGGGGTGGGCGCGCAGCTGGTCCTCGACCTCGCGCGGATAGATCTGATATCCGCCGCGAATGATCGTGTCCTTGCTGCGTCCCACGACACGCAGGTATCCCTCGTCGTCGATGATTCCGAGATCACCGGTGAGGAAGAACCCTTCAGGCGTGAAAGACCGGGCGGTCTCGCCTGGCATGCGGGCGTAGCCCTGCATGACGTTGTAGCCCCGGACGGCGATCTCGCCGACCGCCTCGGGACCGTGCAGCGCACCGGTGCGGATGTCGACCGCACGAACCTCGACGCCCGGGAGGGGGCGTCCCACCGTGGAGGCGCGCTTCTCCTCCAGGTCGGTGAAGCGTGTGATGGCGACCGTCGGCCCCGTCTCGGTGAGGCCGTACGCGATCTGGACGTCGCACCACTTCCGGATCCGCCTGACGAGATCTTCCGCCGCCGAGCTGCCGCCGATGACACCGGAGCGGAGGTGGCGGAAGCGTGACGGATCGAAGGTGGGTTCGCGCATCAACAGGTGATACATCGTTGGGACGCCGTGCAGCAGGGAGATCTTTTCGCGGGCGATGAGCTCGATGGCGTCGGCCGCGTTGAAGGTTTCCTGGAGCACGATCGTGGCGCCGGCGGCGAGAGTTCCGACCGCGACGCTGAAGCCGAACACCGCGAACAACGGGACCGCGACGAGCACGCGATCCGCGGGCTCGGTCCCGATCGCCTCGAAGCTGCGAACGGCAGATTCGACGATGTTGCGGTGCGAAAGGCAGACGCCCTTCGGCTTCCCCATGGTGCCTGACGTGTAGATCATCGCCAGGGTGGTGTCGTCGCGGAGGTCGAGCGCGACTGGCACCGGACGTCCCTCGCCACTGGAGACGAGGTCCTCGAACTGGAAGATCCGGTCGTCGTACCAGAGCTCTTCCTTCCCGACCGTGACGACGTACTGCAGGTCGGGGAGCTCGGCGATCAGGTCCTCGAAGAGCTG
>DASSZC010000530.1:0-4087 GCA_035702925.1 Gemmatimonadaceae bacterium
TCGTTGCCGAGCGCCCGCCTCGCGGTTCGCGACGCTACGGCGTCCCGAGGCTCACGCGGCCGTCGGGGTCGAGATGCAGCGCGAGCCGTCGCGTGCGGACGACGGGTTCGAACTCGTCGACCTCGACGCGCACGCGATCGCGCGCGCTGCGCATGATCGTCACCCGCGAGCCCGCCTTCGCGTCGCGCAGGCCGAGCGCGGCGAGGCGGGCGGGATCGCTGAGAATCGCCGTCGCGCTGGCGCCGATCACGAGATCCGCCGGTTGCGCGTTGGCCAGCTTCGCCCCCAGCTGCGCGGCGACCTTGTCGGTCGCGACAGCCCTGACCGGCTGGACCGCGGCCACGGTTGCCGGGGCGGCCGCGCTATCCTGCGCGGCGGCGAGCGATGGTGAGGCCAGCGACGACGCGGCCAGCGCCGCGGCGATCGCAACGAAGTGCGCCGCCGCTTTCGATGTGGAGCGTATCGAGCGCATATTCTCCTCCCGATAAGTGGTGACGTCCGGTAGGAACAGGATTGTGCCGGTGCGCGCCCGCGGCTGTCAGCGCATGGCGGACAGCCGCGGGCGTGGCGGCGCCTCTGGCGCGAGGCAGTCCCGCCGCGACAACGTCCAGCACGACGTCGTCGCTCTGGAACCTCGAACCCGCAGCTCGCTCATGACTCTGGCACACCTCGGGGGCGCGTGCGGCGCGCTGCTCACACTCGCCATGATGACGTCGACCAGCACGCACGCGCAGGGAGGAGGCGCCGGGCACTACGCGAAGGTCAATGGCATCACGATGTATTACGAGATCCACGGCGCCGGTCAGCCGCTGGTCCTCATCCACGGCGGAGGCTCTACCATCCAGACGAGCTTCGGGAAGCTGATGCCCCTGCTCGCGAAGACCCGACAGGTGATCGCGGTCGAGCTCCAGGCACACGGGCGCACCAGCGACCGCGCCGCCCCGGAAAGCTTCGAGCAGGACGCAGACGACGTCGCCGAGCTCCTTCGCCAGCTGCAGCTGCGCAATGCGGACGTGCTCGGCTTCAGCAACGGGGGAAGCACCGCGCTCCAGGTTGCGATACGCCACCCGGCTCAGGTCAGCAAGCTGATCGCGATCTCGGCGATTTACCGGCGCGACGGGATGCAGCCCGGGTTCTGGGACTTCATGGCCCGCGGCTCGTTCACGGACATGCCGCAGCTCTACAAGGATGCCTTCCTCCGCATCAACCCCGACACCGCCGCGTTGCGGAACATGCACGACAAGGATCGCGCGCGGATGCTTGGCTTCACCGACTGGAAGGCGTCCGATCTCCAGGCGATCACCGCGCCGGCGCTGATCGTGGTGACCGACAGGGATGTCGTCCGCCCCGAGCACGCGCTGGAGATGGTGCACCTCCTGCCTAACGGCCGGCTCGCCGTGTTCCTCGGCGGCCATGGGGAATTCTTCGGCGAGGCAATGTCGCCCCACCCGGAGAGCCGGGTGCCGGAGTTGTTCGCGGCGATGGTGGAGGAATTCCTCGCCGCCAGCGGGGCAGGCGCACCGCCGACTCCGCACTAGCGGTGCGCGCCTTGCCGCCGCGCCGGCGACCGGTTTTGCTGGTGCGGACGCGGGCGCACCGGTACATTCCGGAGTCAGCGCCGACGACGAGGAGAAGAGGGTACCCAATGAGGACAGTCCTGGTCGTCGATGACTCCGTCACGATGCGCCGCATGATCATGGCAGCGCTTCGCGACGTACGCGAAGTGAGCTTCGACCAGGCCGGAAGCGGCCTCGAGGCGATCGAGCGCATTACCGTCGCGCCGGTGGACCTCGTGATCCTCGACCTCAACATGCCGGACGTGCAGGGGCTCGAGGTGCTGCGCTTCGTGCGTGGGCACGAGCGCTTCCACTCCCTGCCCGTGGTCATCCTCACCACGCGCGGGGACAGCGAAAGCCGCGAAGCCGCCCTCCGCGACGGGGCGACGCTCTACCTCACCAAGCCGTTCACCCCCAGCTCCTTCGCGCCGGAGATCCGCCGGCTTCTGGACGTGGCATAGGTGTCGGCCCCGGGCGGTGGCGAGTTCTTCGAGCAGTTCATCGAAGACTATTTCGCCGAGTGCGAAGAGCACCTGTCGACGGCGCGCCGCGTCCTGCTCGAGCTGGAGCGCCTGCCGGCCGCCGACAAGGCGAGCGCGTTGGCGCGGCAGGAGCTGTCGCGAAGCCTGCACACGCTGAAGGGGCTCTCGGGGATGGTGGGCGTGACGAGCGCCGAGCACGTCGCGCACGTCCTCGAGGACAGCCTGCGAGGGATCGAGCGCGCGGGCACGCGCTTCGATGCGGGGCTCGTCGACACGCTGCTCTCCGGGGTCGACCTGCTCGAACGCTGCGTCGCGGCGCGGCGCGCGGGGGGCGCCGCGCCTGACGCGACGACCGATGCATCGGCGGTGCTCGCGTCGCTCGAGGAGCTCGCGCACTCGAATCGCTCACCGGCGGGGGGAGCGGTCGGGCCAGCCGCGACTGGCGGTGAACGTCGGGCGGTTACGTACCGGTTCGCGTTCACTCCATCGCCGGAGCTGATGCAGCGCGGGATAAACGTCGAGACGATCCGTGGCCGCCTGAAGGAGCTCGGCACCTTGCTCGACGGGCGAGCGCGCGTGGTTGCCGGCGGTGTGGCGTTCGATTTTTCCGTCGCGGTTCCCGCGGGGCGCGAACCCGACCCGGGCTGGCGAGACGATGGGCTGGAATGGAGCGCGATCGCGCCCGTCGCCCCTGTCGCCCCTGCTGACGATTCGTCCGAGGGTCCGCGCCGCGCCGCGCCGGCAGCGGCCAGCGTCGTCCGCGTCGAGCTCGGGCGGCTCGATGCGGTGATGCGCCTCGTCGGCGACCTCGTGAGCACCCGCGCGCGCCTCGACGACGCCCTTCGCCATTCGAATGGGCGAGCGTCGCGCTCGGCGTGGGATGTCGTCGAGGAGGCGAACGCCCTCATGGAGCGGCAGCTGCGGCAGCTCCGCGAAGGCGTGATGCGCATCCGGCTCGTCCAGGTCGGCGAAGTGTTCGAGCGGCTGCGCTTCGCCGTGCGTGACGCCGCGCGCGAATCGGGAAAGCAGGTCTCCGTGGAGCTCGAAGGCCAGGGCACGGAAATCGACAAGCTCGTCGTCGATCGCATCCTCGAGCCTCTGCTCCATCTCGTCCGCAACGCCGTCAGTCATGGGATCGAGACTGCGGAGGAGCGGCTGGCGAAGGGAAAGCCCGCCGAAGGACGGCTCCTGCTGCGCGCGGCACCGTCGGGCGATCGCATCCTCGTTCACGTCGAGGACGACGGCGCGGGGATCGACGTCGCCGAGGTCGAGACGCAGGCGCGCGCACGCGGGCTCCTCGCCCCGGGCGAAGCGCTCGACGCGGCATCGCTGCTCGATGTGCTCTGCGCCCCGGGATTCTCGACGCACGGCGGGGTCGATCGGACGAGTGGACGCGGCGTCGGGATGGACGCCGTTCGCGCCGCTGTGCGCGCGCTCGCCGGCGAGCTGACGTTGCAGACGGTCCCCGGCCGCGGGACTTCCTTCGCGATCGAGCTCCCACTGACGCTGATGATCATCGATGCGGTCATCGTCGAAGTGGGCCGGCAGTACTACGCTGTCCCGCAACTCGTGCTTCGCGAGATCTTGCAGATCGAGACATCGAGCGTCGTGACCTTCGAAAGCAACGAGGTCATTCACTATCGAGGCGGCGTGCTGCCCCTGCTCAGCCTCTCGCCCCTGTTCGGGCTGCCTGACGACCGGCGCCCGTCGCGCTACGTGCTCGTCATCGGCACCGCGGCGGAGCCGATGGGCATTCTCGTCGACCGGCTCCACGGGCTGCGCGAGATCGTGGTGCAACCGGTCGTCGATCCGCTCGTGTCGGTGGCGGGAATCGCCGGGGCGACGCAGCTTGGCGATGGAAAGGTCAGCCTCATCCTCGATTCGGCGGCCGTCCTCCGGCTCGCGGCAATGCAGCGCCAGCGCGGCGAGCCGCACGTGCCGCGGCGCGGCACGGCCGCCCTGCCCCAATCCTCGTGACGGAGACCGTGCGAATGGCGACACGAGCCAGCGGCACCGACTCGTACGTGCTCTGCGAGCTTGCCGGCGCGA